>DATHGU010000260.1:0-5476 GCA_035317495.1 Solirubrobacteraceae bacterium | reverse complement strand
CGGTCGGCCACGTCGAGGTGCAGGTAGTAGGCGCTCTGCACGTCCTCCACCAGGCCGAGCGGCAGCGGCGGAGCCGGTGGGCGCGCACCGCCGGTCATCACGCTGACTACATCGCCGAGCACCGCGCTGGCCGTCTGGCGGCCGCCCGCGCCGGGTCCCGACATCGTCAGCTCGGTGATCGTCTCGGACTCGACCGTCACGGCATTGAACGGGCCGGAGACGGACGCCAGCGGGTGCCCGGAGTAGAGGAACGTGGGATGAACGTGCACCGACAGCCCGCCCGGACAACGCTCCGCGGTGCCCACCAGCTTCAGACCCAGGCCCAGCTCGCGCGCGTACTCCAGGTCGTCGCCGTGCAGCTGCTCGATGCCCTCGAAGCGCACGTCGTCGAGGTGCACGGGGCAGCCGAACGCCAGGCGCGCGAGGATCGCCATCTTGGCCGCCGCGTCGCGGCCGCTCACGTCATCGCTCGGGTCGGCCTCGGCGTAGCCGACGCGCTGAGCCTCCGCGAGCGCCTCGGCGTAGGTCGAGCCGCGCGTCATCTCCGTGAGGATGAAGTTCGTCGTGCCGTTGACGATCCCGTGGATGCGCTCGATCGGCGTCGCCGACAGCGACTCCTCGAGCACGCGCACGACCGGCACCGCCCCCGCCACGGCGGCCTCGAAGCGCAGCCTGACGGCGTGTTCGCGGGCCGTCTCGAACAGCTCCTCGCCGTGCTGGGAGAGCAGCTGCTTGTTGGCGGTGACGACGTCCTTGCCGGCGCGAATCGCGCTCAGGAGGTATTCGCGCGCGGGTTCGATGCCCCCGATCAGCTCGACGAGCAGGTCGGCGCCGGCAAGAACCTCCTCGAAGCTGCCGCGCGTGCGCGTCAGCACGCCGCTGATCTCCGGCCGGCGGCCGTTGAAGCGCTCGATCTCCGCGGCTCGCTCCTCGAGCAGCAGGGCGAACGCCGAGCCGACCGTGCCCATGCCGAGCAGGCCGACGCTGAAGCGCTCAGCGGGCATCGCGCGCGGTCAGATCCTCGAAGCTCTCGCGCCTGACCACCAGGCGCGCGTCGCCGCCGCGGCAGAACACCACCGGCGGCCGCGGCACGCCGTTGTAGTTGCTGGCCATCGCGTAACCGTATGCGCCGGTCGCCGGGGTCACGATCACGTCGCCCGGCTTCGGATCGTCGAGCAGCGCCTCGCGCACGATCACGTCGCCCGACTCGCAATGCTTGCCCGCCAGCGCGCAGCTCATCGCGCCGTGCATACGGTCGGCCACGTGCGCTTCATACGCGGCCCCATAGAGCATCGGCCGCAGGTTGTCCGACATCCCGCCGTCGACGGCCACCCAGCGCGAGACGTTCTGCTTGACGCTCTGCACCGTGTACAGCGTCACGCCCGCGTTCGCGCACAGCGCGCGCCCGGGCTCGATCAGCAGGCGGCTCGCGCCCATCCCATGGGCCTGCGCAGCGCGCACGAGCGCACCCGCGTACTCCTCGATCGTGGGCGGCGCGGGCTGCTCGGAGGTGTAGCGCACGCCCAGCCCGCCGCCGAGGTCCCAGACCGGGAAGTCGCCCAACCGCGCCAGCTCGGCGACCTCTTCGCGGAACGGCTCCAGGCCGAGCAGCTGAGAGCCGATGTGCGCGTGCACGCCTCGCAGCGACAGCCCGTCGGTCGCCCGTACGCGCTCGAACGCCTCGCCGGCCTGCGCGATCGAGAAGCCGAACTTCGAGTCCGCCTGCCCGGTGGAGATCTTCTCGTGCGTCTCGCCGTGGACATCCGGGGTCACGCGAACGAGCACCTGTTGAGCGTCAGCTCTCCCGCCCGCAGCGCCCGACGCCACCAGGCGCTGCAAACAATCGATCTCATCAAAATTGTCCACCACGATCAGTCCCACGCGATGTTCCAGCGCCGCGCGCAGCTCGGCCTCCGACTTGGCGTTCCCGTGCAGCACGATCCACTCCGGCGCGAAGCCCGCGCTCAGAGCGAGATGCAGCTCGCCGCCGGAGGCCACGTCGCACCACAGCCCCTCCTGCGCGAACAGCGCGAGCACCGCCGTACAGGGAAACGCCTTGGAGGCGAACACGACGTGCAAGTCCTCGTGGCCTTCCTGGCAGCCGGCCGCCTGGAAGGCGCGCGCACGCGCTCGCAGGTCGTCCTCCGCCACCACGTAGGCCGGCGTTCCGAACTCTCTCGCCAGCTCGATCGCATCACATCCGCCGATCTGCAGCCGGCCGTGCTCGTTCAGCCGGCTGCCCAGCGGAAAAACGTCGGAGAGGCTCGTCTCGGTTGCCATCGCGCGGATTATCGCTTGCCGGCTCGCGTTCTCGTCGGACGGCTCGCGTCAGGCCGGAGCACCGCGACCGCTGCTCGCCGCCGAGCGCAGCGCCGACATGCCGCCGCGCCGGGCCATCAGCGCCAGCCACAGCGAGCCGATCAACATCAGCGCGATGCTCTCCAGCTGCGGCGAGGTCAGTCCGGCCAGAACCTCGCTGTTGCGCCTGATGAACTCGACCAGGAAGCGCTCCAGGCCGCTCAGCAGCAGGTACAGGGCGAACACCACGCCGGGCCGCACGCGGTCGCGCAGCCGCCACAGCCCGTAAGCGAGCAGGCACATCGCGACCGTCTCGTAGATCGGCGTGGGCTGGACCTTCACGCCGGGCGGCGTCGGCAGCGTCCCGTGCGGATAGCCCATCGCCCACGGCAAGCTCGAACGGATCCCGTAGTCGCCGTCGCCGGACACCTGGCAGCCTATCCGCCCGATCGCGTAGCCGAGCGCCAGCGCCGTGGCGCACATGTCGAGCATGCGCAGTTCGAGCACGTGGCGCCAACGCATCCACGCGAGCACTCCGATCGCCCCGCCGATCGCCCCGCCGTACCACACCAGCCCCGAGCCCGAGAAGACGCTGCCGAGCAGGTCGTGCTTGGTCTGGTCGTAGTTCTGGATGACGTAGTAGGCGCGCGCGCCCACCACCCCGCCGACGAGCGCCGCGAAGGTGATCTCATATGCCCAGTCGAGCGGCTTGCCCAGCTCGCGCAGGCGACGCGCGACGAGCGCCCCGCAGGCGATGAAGCCGAGCGCGAACGCAACCCCAAACGTCTTGATCGAAAGCCCCAGGACGTGGATCTCGGGCTTCATGGCGGGCAACGGTCGGGCATCGCGTGCGCGGGCAACTTTAGGGCACCTGTATCTGCTTCTGCGACAATTCTCACGATGGCGGCACGACGACAGGGCTTCGGCAAAGACACCGGCCTGCAGGCGCGCATGCTGTTGACGCTGTTCCTGCTCGGGCTGCTGTACGCGGTGTTCGTCGGCGTGCTGTTCGCCGCCGGCGCCGGCGCCGGGCTGATCGTCGTCGTGGCGGTCGTGCTGCTGCTCGTGCAGCTGTTCGGCTCGGACAAACTGGCGATGGCCTCGCTAGGGCTCAAAGAGGTCTCACCCGAGCAGGAGCCCGAGCTGCACGGCATCATCGACCGCCTGTGCGTGCAGGCCGACCTGCCCAAACCGCGCGTGTGCGTGATGGAGACCTCGATGCCCAACGCCCTTGCGATGGGGCGCTCGCAGAAGAAGGCGACCGTCTGCGCGACGCGCGGCATCCTCGACATGCTCTCGCCGGCCGAGCTCGAGGGCGTGATGGCGCACGAGCTGAGCCACGTGATCAACCGCGACGTGATGGTGATGACGCTCGCCAGCTTCTTCGCCACGCTCGCCTCGATGATCGCCCAGTTCGCACTGTTCTTCGGCGGGGGCTACGGCTCGGACGAAGAAGGCGAGCGCGACATCATGATCGTGATCCTCGTGTCCGTCGTCGTCTACGCCGTGTCCTTCGTGCTGCTGCGCACCCTCTCGCGCTACCGCGAGTTCGCCGCCGACCGCGGCTCGGCCGTGCTCACAGGGCGCCCCAGCGCGCTCGCCTCGGCCTTGCTGAAGATCAGCGGCACGATCGAACGCCTGCCCACCCAGGACCTGCGCCGGGCCGAAGGCCAGAGCGCCTTCTTCATCATCCCCGCGCGCGCCAAGAAGTCCCTGATGAACATCTTTGCCGACCACCCGCCGCTCGAGCAGCGCCTCGCCGCGCTGGAGCGCCTGGAGTCACAGCTGCAGGGCGTCGCCTGACCGTGGGCCTGCGCGACATCCTCACGGGCCGCCACCAGGTCAAGGGGCCTGCGCCCGACCGGCTGTTCGCGATCTCCACGGCATACGTAACCTTGCAGTCCGAGCATCAGATCGATCCCGCCGGCAGCGCGGCGATCGTCTTCCAAGCGCTCGCCACGAGCGAATTCGAATCGACGCTGAAGGACATGGAAGAAGTCGTCACCGCGACCGGCGGCGACAGCGGCACGACCGTCTCGACCGAGGACGACAGCTACGGCTACCGCTGGATGACCCTGCGCAACCCCGCCGGATCGCCCAGCGTCGAAGACCTGGCCGTCGGCATCAACGCCGTCTCCAGCTCGATCGAGACGGCCGGCTACGGCGAGCGTCTGTTGTGCGCCGTGTTCGCCTTCGTCGATGCGCAGAAACGACGCATCTACTTCATCTACAACTACAAGCGCGGCTTCTGGTACCCATTCGTGCCGGCCCCCGGAGACGCCCAGGAGCGCTCGACCGAGCGCGAGCTGCAGCTCAAGGCGCAGCTCGGCTCCGAGCTGCCGATCGAGCCCGAACTCGAGCGCTGGTTCCCGCTGTGGGGGATCCCGATCTAGGCATCGCACCCGCCCGGACACCGCGCTCCGGGATTGCGTCCGCCGGGATCGCGCCCGGTCACGGCCGCTAATCGGGAATCAGGCCCTCGCCGGTGAACTCGCTCGCGGCCTCCGCGAGCGTCAGGTCGGCAGGCGGCAGGATCAGGTCCGAGCCCTCCAGTTCGTCATCGCCCACGCGCGTGCCGTGCGATCGCACGTAGTCCAGCAGCGTCGCGAACGACTCCGCGAAGGCCTGCTCGTCGCCGCCGTCGCACGCAGCCACGACCGCGTTGTCCAGCTCGTTCAAGCGTGGCATGTCCTCATCGGCGAGGCGGTACTGGTCCTCGCCCGATATGCGCACGATCATGCCTGGCCGCTCTCGCTCGGCTGCCCGGGCTCGCCCGAGGCGATCTGCGCGGCGCCGCCGGCGCCGCCTTGGCCGAGCTCGCTCTTCATCTTCGCCAGCTCGTCGTCCACCTCGGGTTGGCTCGAGAGCTGCTTGAGCTGACGGTCGATGTCGTCTTCGCCCGATCCGAGCTGCGTGATGTCGTCGAACGTGCCGGCCTCTTCGAGCTCCGAGACGGCGGAGGCGCGCGCTTTCATGTTTTCGGTCTTGTCGACGGCGCGCTGCATCGCCAGCCCGACGTCGGCCATCTGCTCGCCGACGCCGGTGGCGGCCTCGGAGATGCGCACCTGCGCCTCGGCGGCCGAGTACTGCGCCTTGATGACCTCCTTCTTCGTGCGGAAGGCCTCGATCTTGGCGCGCAGTTTCTGCTCGGAGTCGGTCAGCTTCTGCTGCTGATCTT
>DATHGU010000259.1:0-7262 GCA_035317495.1 Solirubrobacteraceae bacterium | reverse complement strand
CCCTCGGAATAGGGCTTTAGGTCAATGAAAGAATATATATATCATTCCGTACGATGCCTCAAGCATAATGGTCAGTATGAACCGCTTGAGCACCGAGAAACGCGCGCAGATCATCGGCTGCCTGGTCGAGGGCAACTCGATCCGCGCAACCGTCCGTATGACCGTGCCTGGTGCCTTATGGCCGACCTCAAGAACCGGCTCCGCAACCGTGTCCAGATCACGACTGATGGCCACCAGTCCTACGTCGCGGCCGTAGGCCTGACGTTCGGCAACGACGTCGATTGGGCGCAGCTACAGAAGATCTACGCGCCGGACATGAGCGGCGAACGCCGCTAAGCCCTCCGGTCTGCACCGGGACCAAAGTGCGCCTCCAGAAGGGCGACCCCGACCCCGACCGGATCTCAACGAGCTACGTCGAGCGCCAGAACCTCACGATGCGCATGGGGATGCGCCGCTTCACGCGGCTGACCAACGCCTTCTCAAAGAAAGTCGAGAATCTGTCTCACGCGGTAAGCCTCCATTACATGCACTACAACTTCGTGCGCGTCCATTCGTCGCTGACGATCACGGACGACGACGGCAAGACGATCAAGCAGACCCCCGCGATGGCGGCAGGCGTGACGGATCACGTCTGGACGCTCAAGGAGATCGCTGCGCTACTCGACTACTAGCCATTTTGGCGGTTGCATTTCGAGCAGATCCACTTGACGACCGTTGAGCCGGGTTCTTGGATCTTGTTGTGCAACGTCGATTCGTTGCAGGTCGGGCTAGGGCAATGTTTCATCATGGCCGGTGACCCCCTTGTGCTCGGAGAGCGATCCACCATACACCCGGATCTCAAACTGACCCACTACCGTCCGATGAGGTCCGTTCAGCATAGGTGCCTCCACGAGATCGCCGGCCTGCTCGATTCCAACTGACCCCAACCCGCCGGCTCAGCGTTTAGTAGGTAGCGGCGTCAGCCTGCTCGACCACCGTGGGAGGCGTCTTAACGTTGACGTTGTCCAGTGCCGGCGACGCGAGCAGACGCTCCCGAAAGGACCTGGCATCATCGGCCGACCCGAACTCGACCGCTACGAAGACATCGCTGGGGTTCTCGACACTGCGATAGACCATGTGCCCCTTGCCGGCTTGCTTGCGGCCCGCCGGATCGGAGTCGAAGCCCTGCTTCCATTGGTCGTAATCCCCAACATCAAAGTGTCCGAACAGGAATGCCATGACGCTACCTCCGATGTGTTGGACTCTGGTCCGGGGGACGATACGCTCCGGCGAGTCAACTGACCCATTGCCTCCCCCGCCGTCCCGGCGACCAGCTAGTGCACGGTCACGGTCCAGCCTTCGGAGTAGCGCACGATGGGCGGGCTGATGTGCGTGAGCGTCGTGAACAGGTGCGGCGATACATACACCTCCACGAAGGCCGCTGCGACCAGCACGGGCACGGCGATCGCGACGGTCACGAACGTGGCGGCGAGCAGCTGCTCCCACTCGCCACGGCGGCTGGCGATGATCCAGGCGGCGAGCGGCAGGAACAGCGCGACGAGCTCGGGGATCGCGTGCGGCAGAAGGCCGAGCAGGAGCGTGCCCGAGGAGACGTGCAGGAAGTGCGAGACGCCTCCGAGCGTGCGCCCGATCAGGTAGGCCTGGGCGCTGAGCGAGAAGGTCGTGGCGAGCGCCACGAAGCCGATCGCGATGCGCCCGCCGTGTTCGTGCACCCAACGGGAGACCCCGTGATGGTGCTCGGCCTGCAACGGCAATGAGCTGCCGGCGATGAAGCCCGCGACGCAGGCCATCGCGTGCAGGGCGAGCACCAGCATGTTGCGCTGCAGCACAGCCAGCACGTCGCCGGGGTCGCCGACCGCGAACGGCGGCTGCAGCGTGACGATCTGCTGAGTGCCGCGGTACAGCGAGGCGACCAGCCAGACAGCGAGCAACAGACTGGCCGCGGCGAGCGCGGAGCCGGCCAGCCACCGGCCCAGTACCGAGCCCGGTGTCTTCTGCCACGCGCGCAGCGTCTCGCGCGTGTGGCGCACGCCATGCGCGAAGGCGTAGGCCGACGCGTTCATCGTCTGTGCATCGGCCAACGAGCCTGCTACCTGAAGCGCAGGCGCGGAACGAGCCACATCGCCTCGGCGGCGATCCTCCAGGACATCTTGCTCTGGCCATGCTGGCGGTCGCGGAACACGATCGGAACCTCCACGACGCGAAAGCCCGCGCGCACGGCGCGGTAGGTGAGCTCGACCTGGAATGCATATCCCTGCGAGCGCACGCCGTCGAATTCAATCGCTTCGAGCACCTCGCGGCGGAAGCACTTGAAGCCCCCCGTCAGGTCGCGGATCTGCAGGCCGAGCACCCAGCGTGCATAGGTCGATCCGCCCTCGCTGATGAAGCGACGCAGGAGTCCCCAGTCGGCGACCCCGCCGCCCGGTACGTAGCGCGAGCCGAGCGCCAGGTCGGCACGGTCGGGCGAGTCGGGGTCGGCGGCCGCCAACAGGCGCGCCAGATCGGCTGGGTCGTGGGAGAAGTCCGAGTCCATCTCCATGACATAGCCCGCGCCGCGGTCGAGCGCGTGGCGGAAGCCCGCCAGATACGCCGGCCCGATGCCGTTCTTCTCGGTGCGATGCAGCACTGCCACCCACTCGTGCTCGGCTGCCAGGCGGTCGGCGATCTCGCCCGTGCCGTCGGGCGAGCCGTCGTCGACGACCAGCACGTGGAAGCCCCCTGGCGCCGCGCCCGCGAGCACCTCGCCGGCGGCCAGCACGATGGCGTGGACGTTCTCAGCCTCGTTGTACGTGGGCAATATCAGCCACGGCTCGCCGGACATCGGTCGGCGTACCCTAGAGCGTGGCGCGCGCCCGCCGCATCGCCGCGACAGCCGCCGCATCGCCGCGCGCCGTGACCGCGCCCCGGAGGCGCGGTCCGTCAGCGTGCCCGGGCGCCTACCCTGACGTGAGTGGCCGAACGCGAGCTCTCAAACGGTGCGATCGCCGACGCCCTCGAAGAGCTCGGCGACCTGTACGAGCTCGATGGGGCGATCGTCCACCGCGTGCTCGCCTATCGCACGGCCGCCAAGAGCGTGCGCGAGGCCCCGGTGTCGGTCGCGGCGCTCGCGCGCGAGGGCCGCGCGAGCGAGCTGCCGGGGATCGGCTCGACGCTGCAGGAGAAGATTCTCGCGCTTGCGCAGACCGGCACGATCCCCGCCGCGGAGAAGCTGCGCGCGAAGTTCCCGGCGGGCTTGATCGCCATCACGCGACTCCCCGGACTGGGGGCCAAGCGCGCGCGCCTGCTGCACACCGAGCTCGGCATCGACTCGCTGGAGAAGCTGCGCGAGGCCGCGCTGCAGCAGCGCCTGCGCACGGTGCGCGGGCTCGGTCCCAAGCTCGAGGAGAGCGTGCTCGCCTCGCTCGAGCAGGGCGCGGGCGAACGCGTCACACCACGCCTGCTGCTGCCCAAGGCGATCGCGATCGGCGAAGCGCTCGCGGCGCAGCTCGCCGAGCAGGGCGGGCCGGGGACGCACGTGCAGCTCGCGGGGTCCGCACGCCGGAGGGCCGACAGCGTGAAGGACATCGACCTGATCGCGACCACGACGCGTCCGACGACGCTCGCCAAGGGCCTTGGCAAGCTCGCCGAGATCGAGAGTGTCGGCTCGGCCGGGCGCTCAGGCGCACGGGCGCGCACGCACTCCGGCGTGAGCGTCGACCTGCGGATCGCCAAGCCGGCGCAGCTCGGCAACATGCTCCAGCACTTCACCGGCTCCGGCCGGCACAACGCCGCGCTGCGCGAGGCTGCCGTGCGCCGCGGTCTGCACGTCTCCGAGTACGGCCTGCTCGACGACGCGATCGGCCGAACGCGCACCTGCGCGAGCGAGCAGGAGCTGTACGAGCTGCTCGGTCTCGCCTACATCGAGCCGGAGCTGCGCGAGGACCGCGGCGAGCTGGAGGCGGCGCGGCTGGACGGGGGCACCGGGCTGCCGCAGGTGATCGAGCTGCAGGACATCCGCGGCGACCTGCACAGCCACACGATCGCCTCCGACGGGCACAACACGATCGAGGAGATGGCCGGCGCGGCGCGCGAGCTCGGCTACGAGTACCTGGCGATCACCGACCACTCGGCCACGCACGGCTTCGGCAACGACGTCTCTCCCGAGCAGCTGCGCCGCCAGATCGAGCTCGTGCACGAGGCCAACGCGCGCATCGAGGGCATCGAGCTGCTGGCGGGCAGCGAGGTGAACGTCCTGCCCGACGGCTCGCTCGACTACGAGGACGAGCTGCTCGGCGAGCTCGATTGGGTGATCGCCAGCGCGCACACGTCGTTCGCGATGGGCGAGCAGGCGATGACCGAGCGCGTGCTGAGGGCGATCGAGCATCCGCTCGTCGACGCGATCGGCCATCCGACGGGGAGGCTGATCGAGCGCCGCGCCCCCTACGCGATCGACCTCGACGCCATCTTCGCGGCAGCCGTGCGAACCGGCACGCTGCTCGAGATCAACGCCAACCCCGACCGGCGCGACCTGTCCGACGTCAACGCGCGCGCCGCGGCGCGCGCGGGCGTGATGATCGTGATCGACTCCGACGCCCATCGCACGCGCACGCTGCAGAACATGCGCTGGGGCATCGCCACGGCGCGGCGCGCATGGCTGGCGCGCGAGGACGTGTTCAACACGCGCTCCTGGACTGAGCTTCAGCGGCTACGCAAGCGGCTGCGGACACCCCGCTAGGCGGCGCGCGAGGGCCGGTAGTAGTGTCCGAGGCGGACTGAGACCAACGAGGGGGAATCGATGACTGCAGACGAGAACGCAACGATCATGCGGCGCGCCTACGAGGCCTTCAACTCGGCCGACATCAACACGCTCAACGAGCTCTTCGACGAGAGCATGGTGTGGCACTTGCCGGGGCGCAGCCGCTTCGCTGACGACTACCAGGGCCGCGAGGCGACGCTTGCCTACTTCGGCCAGCTGGGGCAGGAGACGGGGGGCACCTTCCGTGCCCAACTGCAGCACTTGCTTGCAGATGACGAGGACCGCGTGGTCGGCATCCAGCGCAGCACCGGGGAGCGGGGCGGCAAGCACCTGGATGTTGTCAACTGCATCGTCTTCGAGCTCAAGGACGGCCGGGTTACTGACGGTCGGGAGCATTTTCACGACCTCTACGCTTGGGACGAGTTCTGGGCGTAGCCCCGACAAGCAGCCGCGGAAGTAGCTGCTCGGCCACGAGCCGGTCGACGGACTCGCGCCGGAACGGCTCGAGCGCGTGGCGCGCGCGCTCGGCATAGCCGGGGAGCGGATCCTCGAGAGCGGTGCGCAGGGCGCCGGCGAGGTCCTCGCCGACCAGGCGCGGGTCCAGCTCGCGCGCGATCGCCAGCGCCTGGTAGGGACCGGGCGCGGCTGTCGTGACGAGCTGGCAGCCGTCTGCGAGAGCCTCTAACTGCACGATCCCGTAGTCCTCGCGGCGCGGCGCGCAAACGAACGCGCGCGTGCGCCGCAACAGCGCGCGGAACTCGCGCGGGGCTAGCGCGCCGAGCACCCGGACACCGGGCTCTGAACTCGACAGAAGCCCGGCCTGTTCTAGCTGCCGCGCCGAGGCGCCGGCCACGAGCAGCTCCTCGGGCGCGCCGGCCGTGCCCTGCTCTGCCCCGCGTTCGCCGAGCACGCGCCGCCATGCCGCGAGCACGCGCGCGAGACCCTTCTTGGCGGGGTTCGCGGCGTACGTGAGCGCCGCGATGTCGCGCTCCTCCGCAGCGGCGGCCTGCGCGGAGGGCTCTACGGCAACCGGCAGCACGAGTGCGCGATCGCCCGCGCGGGCCTGCGCGGGCGCCTCTTGCAGCCCGCCGACGCTCCACGGGATCAGCAGCGGCGCCTGGCGCAGGCGCCGGCGCTCTAGCGGGCGTTGCCACACGCCGTGACGCCCCGGGCGGTTGCCCGCGGCGGTCGCGTCGAAGCGGATCGCGCCCGGTCGGCTCCAGAGCAGCGCGGCGGTCGTGCTCGAGTAGATCACGGCGCGCGCGGGCGTCTGCCGTTGCGCCACGAGGACCTTGCGGGCCGCCGCGCGCGCCGCACGCGCCCAGGCGAGGTCGGTGAGCATCAGCGTGGGCAGCCGCTCCGGCGGGAAGGGACGAGCAACGGCCACCCGCGCCCCCGCTCGGCGCAGCGAGTCCTGCAGCTCGTCGTCGGCGCGGCGCAGGCCCTCGGTCGAGCCGAGCGAGACCAGCAGGACGTCGGCGGCCTGCGCGTCCTGCATCTCAGGTGACGGCGCCGTTCGCGCGCTCGGGGCGCAGGGCCTTGAAGCCCGGCGTCCGCTCCAGTGACATCGGCCCCACGGGCGAGGTGCGCATCACGTAGAAGAACGCGCCGTCGCGCTCCTCGATCGCCTCCACCGCCGCGTCCTGGCGCCGCCAGGCGAGCGCCCAGATGATCGCGAAGCCCGCGGCGATGCCCGGCACCTGCGGTGCGAGGAAGCCGAGCCCGCCGGCGACCAGCGTGAACAGCAACAGCGGCCACAGGCGATTGATCAAGATCGCGCTTGGGTGCTGCTCGGGCAGCGTCGTGCTGGCCTTGGCGCTCGCCAGCAGCCGCGCGATCGGCGGGTTCGCTTCCGCTCGCCGGCCGAGCCGCAGGCCGACCAGCGTCGCGATCACACACCAGCCGACGGCGATCGGCAGCAGATGTTCTTCGGAGTGCGTCCCGACGGCCAGCACGGTCACCAGCGCCAGCGCCGTCGCCGCGGCGGCGCTCAGCAGGACGGTCGTCCTTAGGAAGTCGACGAAGCGCACACGCCTACTACAGCAGCGCCTCGAGCAGTTCTCGCACGCCGCGCGTCCCGTCCACGGTCAGGTCCGCCTCGCGCGCCAGCTCGGGCGGGGCTTCGTCCGAGTCCACCGCCGCGCACAGTGCCGCGGAGAGCGACCCTGACTGGACGAGCTCGCGCAGCGCGCGGAAGGCATCGAGGTCCGTGGTGTCGTCACCCACGTACAGCGCCGCCTTGACGGGGGCGCCGCGCAGCAGCGCGGCGATCCCCAGGCCCTTGTCGAGCGCGACCGGCGGGCGCACCTCGAGAACCTTGCGCCCCCAATGCACGGCGAAGCCCTCCTCTTCTGCGAGCTTGGCGATCTTGCCCACCGCGACGGCGGCCGCCTCCTCGTCGGGCGCTCCGCGCCAGTGAAACGCGGCGATCACGTCCTTGTCCTCGCCGCGCACGCGCAGGCGTTGGTACTCGCTCGTTAGGGCACGCGCGGCGAACTCCCGCACGCGTGCCGTCCACGCGGCGAGC
>DATHGU010000258.1:0-2111 GCA_035317495.1 Solirubrobacteraceae bacterium | reverse complement strand
CTGCCTGGGCAGGAAATCGTCGGCCATGCAGTAAACAGCGATCAGCAGCAGATCGAGGTCGGCGTCCATCGAGGCCCCCTTGGGTCAGCGGTCGGTATTGAGCACCGCCGACTTCGACTGCTGCGTTATGTCCCCTTCCCCGGCCCCACGACCACCCCCACGGCCGTGGCACTACTCATCTAGGATTGACTACCGCGCAGCAAGCCTCAATCAGCCCGCAGATTCGGCTGAGGACGTCGAAGGCCCAGCCCCCGAAGGGACTGGGCCCGTTCGACCCTCGTCAAGATGGTGGAACCAATCGGGATCGAACCGGTGACCTCCTGCTTGCAAAGCGCGCGTAGGCACGGATCGATGCGGGTCGGATCACGAGGCCTCGCGCAGCCGGCGAACGTTTTCGTCCGCTGAGCGGGTGTCAGCAGGCATGATGGGGGCGGCTGCGGCTTCCAGCGCGCTTCCATACTCTCCGGCGATCTTCGAGCGGCACCGCCCTCCGGCGGGTCTCGCTTAGGTCGCGAACAGAGACGGCACGTGTCACGTTGCCATCGTCGTGCCCCAGCAGCATCGCGATGTCGTCCACGCTGCCGCCGGCGGCGAAGAGGGCGGCTCGCGGCCGTGTGACGGAAGCCGTGCATTGAAGGTAATGCCCCTCACCGGTGGTCGCCGTTTTCGCCCGGCCGATCTCTGATAAGAAAAGATGGTCCTCGTTCGAGTCCAGGATCGCCTACTCCCTGGGCCGCGCTCACTCAGGCCCCCATGAACGAACCGTCCACACCGGCGCCCCGGTAGCGTAGGTCGGGCCCCATGGAAAAGGTAGAGCGTCTGCGTCGCCACGCCGCGAGAAACTGGGTCAGCGCGCTGATGCTGTTGGCCTTGCTCGCCGCGGGCGCCGTGAGCGTCGCGGTCACCAGCTCAGATGCTCCCCACCGCAAGCATGGCGCGCGGGCGGCTGCGCCTGCAGCTGCCTCCGATCCCAAGCTGCGGGCGGCGCTCGCGGCGGCGTTGACGACGGGCGTCGATGCCGCGAACCGCATTGGCGGGCAGGCGTCGGCGGGGATCTGGCTGGAGGGCTGGCCGCAGCCGATCACGGCGCCGGCGAGCCGATACGCACGACTATGGAGTCTCGCGAAGCCGGTCGCGGCGATCGCCGCATATCAGGCGTGGGAAGCGAGGCGAGGGGCTCCCACCGGGGCGATCGTCACGGCCGCTGAAGACGCCATCACGCGCTCGGACAACTGCGGCGAGCGCTACCTCGTGCTTGAGCTGAACGCGCTGACCGGAGGCTCCGATGCGGGAAGGCGAGCATTCGAAGGGGTGCTCTCGCGGGCGGGCGTGCGGGTTGACTCGCACGCGGTCCCCGAACACGCTGGTGAAGCACGCGAGTGCGCCCGCTACCTGGCCCGGCGCGCCCCGATCGCCGATCCGATTGCGAGCGGATGGCAGTTCGGGATCGATGAATGGAATGTGTTACAGGCGGTCAGCTTCGCCCACGCGCTTGGGGCGCGCAGGTACGGTCGCGCCGGTGAAGCGGTGCTCGACATCATGAGCCGCCTCAAGCAGCCGGAGCTGGCCTCGCTTGAGGGGCCGACCGGGAACCACCTCGTCGACCTGCAGTGGGGCGCCGGTGACGCGTTCGGGCTCGGGCAATCCGCCTACAAGGCCGGGTGGGGAGGGTCCGGCCAGCACGACTTCGTCGCGGCGCAGATCGTCGTCTTGCCGCACGCCAGCCCTCCGGTCGCGCTCGCAGCGATCTTCCGGCCGACCAACCAGCCGAGCAACGACGACCTCGGCGCCACGCGAGCGCCCGAAGCGCTGCGCGCGTTGTTCGGCCGAGTGGCGCACGAGTTGCGCCGACAGCATGTGATGCAGTGAGGGACGCAGGAGCCGGCTCGCCGGCGCGTCAGGTCAGTAGCCCGGGCAGAGCTTCTCCGCGTGTGTGTGCGGCAGGTAGCGGTTCCACTCGCGTTGGCTGAGGTTGCTGCGCAGCTCACCGCACAGCCGCGCTTTGAGTTCGTCCACGGTCCCCCCGGCGAACCCGGTGGAGTAGAGCTCGACTTCGCCGTCGCGTCCACCGATGGCGAGCTTGGAGTCATGGGGGCGGAACGCGATGCTGT
>DATHGU010000257.1:0-6329 GCA_035317495.1 Solirubrobacteraceae bacterium | reverse complement strand
CCGCGTGATCTCCGGCGAGGAGGTCCTCGAGCTTCTCCCGGCGCTCTCCGGCCGCGAGCCGACGAGCGGCTACCTGTTCTACGACTGCCAGACCGACGATGTGCGCCTGGTGCTGACCGTTCTCGGCGAGGCCGAGCGCTTTGGTGCGGTTTGCGCCAATCGCGTGGACGTCACCGGCCTCTTGGAGCACGAGGGACGCGCGCAGGGCGTTCGCGCGGTCGACCGCGAGAGCGGCGGCCAGTTCGAGGTGCGCGCCGCCAACGTCGTCAACGCGACCGGCGTGTGGGCCGATGAGCTGCGCCCGCAGGACCGATCGGAGATCGGCCAGCACGACGAGGCCGAGCTGCCGCGCATCCGCCCCAGCCGCGGCACGCACATCACGCTGCAACACGACGACCTGCCGCTCGTCGGCGGCGCAATCGTGCCCGCCGGCTCGGGGCGCTCGATCTTCGCGCTGCCCTGGCTGGGGCACACGCTCGTCGGCACGACAGACAACGACTACGAGGGCCCGCTCGATCACATAAGGCCCTCGGGCGAGGACATCGACTACCTGCTCAGCGCGATCAACGACTTCTTCGGCTCGACGCTCGGCCGCGCTGAGCTGACCGGCGCGTTCGCCGGCGTGCGCCCGCTGATCTCCACGGGCGACCCGAAGAAGTCGGTCGATATCTCGCGCAAGGCCGAGCTGTACGAGACATCCTCGGGCATGATCACGATCACCGGCGGCAAGCTCACGACGTGGCGGCGGATGGCCAAGATGACGGTCGATCGGATCGTGCTGCGCGACGCGCGCGACGCTCCCTGCCGCACGCACGAGATCCCGCTGGGGCAGGCGATCTCGGTCGATGAGCTGCCGCGCGTGGAGGGGGTTCCCGATGAGTCCTATGCGCCGCTCGCCGCGCGCTACGGCCACGCGGCGCACGAGGTGCTCGCGCTGGCGGCCGAGCGTGGCGAGCTGGCCCAGCCGATCGTCCCCGGACTGCCCGACCTGCTCGCCGAGGTGGCGCTGGCGGCTCGCAACGAGCAGGCTCGCAGCATCGGCGACGTGCTGCTGCGTCGCACGCGCCTAGGGCTGCTCGCGGCGCACGCTCTCGCCGAGGACCACAGCGAGCATCCGGAAGCGGTCTCCCGCGTGGCGGCGATCCTCGCCAGGGAGCTCGGCTGGGGCCGAGCTCGCGCCCGAGAGGAGGTCAAGAGTTTTTATTTGGAGGCTCGTGCGGAGGGCCTAACCGAGCCGTGAACCCGCGCGCCTCCGCCGGCCTGCCCGACACTTCATCGCCGCCGCGCCAAGCGCCCCCCGCTCGCCGCCTGAGGGCCGGGGAGCGCATGCTCGAGCTGGGCGCGCAGCCGTGGCTGATGGGGATCGTCAACGCCTCGCCCGACTCCTTCAGCGACGGTGGCCGGCACTCCACCCTGCAGGCGCAGGTGCGCCTCGCCGAGCAGCTGCTCGGCGAGGGCGCCGACGTGCTCGACGTCGGCGGCGAGTCGGCCACGACCTCGCGCCCTCCGGTGGCCGTCCAGCAGGAGCTCGAGCGGGTCGTGCCGTTGGTCGAGCGCCTAGCCGGCGAGCTCGGCGCGATCGTCTCGGTCGACACGTACAAGCCGCCGGTCGCGCGCGCGGCGATCGCCGCCGGAGCCAGCATCGTCAACGACGTCAGCGGCCTGCGCGACCCGCAGCTCGCCCAGGTGTGCGCGGAGACCGGCGCAGCGCTCGTCGTGATGCACACGCGCGCGGCGCCCCGCGAGCGACTGCAGGACCCGGACCTCTATGTCGACATCGTCGCCGAGGTGCTCGCCTTCCTGCGCGAGCGCATCGAGCTGGCGATCGCCGCCGGAGTCGACGCCGAGCAGCTGATCGTCGACCCGGGACCGGACTTCGCCAAGACGCCCGCGCAGACCATCCGGTTGCTCGCCGAGGTGGGACGCCTGCACGAGCTCGGACGGCCCCTCCTGATGGCCATCTCGCGCAAGGACTTCATCGGCGCGCTGACCGGGCGCCCGCCGCGCGAGCGCCTTGCCGGCACGCTCGCCGCGCTCGCCCACGGCGCCGATGCCGGCGCCCACATCTTTCGCGTGCACGACGTCGCGGCGGCCTCCGACTTCCTTGCCGTTCGCGCGGCGCTCTCCGGAGCATCGGTGCCGGGCAGGGATCTCACGCTCGCCGAGCAATTGCGCCAGGACGAGTCGACCGGATGATCCCTGCAAGCCGTGCCTCCGGCCGGCGGAGGATCCGACCCGGCCGGGTTAGCCGCTAGTCTGAGGCGTGAGCATGGGTGCCCGCCGCTGTCCAACGCGGGGGGGACGCCAACCGCCCCACCCAACGACAAGGAGACGGACAAATGGCAGTACTCGAGCGCTCTGAGCTTGAGGCCAGCCCTCTGGCTGACCTGCACGCGATCGCCGACCAGCTCGGTCTCGACGGCTTCAGGCGACTGCGCAAGGCGGCGCTGATCGACACCATTCTCGGCGAGACGCCCGACGTCGACGCGGACGCGGACGAGGAGGACGCCGAGCTGTCAGCGAGCGCCGAGGAGAGTGGAGCCACTGACCGCGCTTCCAGCGGCCGCAGGCGCCGCGGCGGCCGCGCGCGCCGCTCCGGCTCGGCTTCGCGAGACTCCGCGACGGATGACGCGCCCGCCGAGAAACGCGAGCGGTCGCGGCGCGAGCCCGCCAAACGCGAGTCTGCAAAACGCGAGCCCGCCAGGCGCGACCGCGCGGAGTCGCGCGACGCTGAGCCCGAGGACGGCGGGGCGATCGCCGAGGGCGTCGTCGAGCTGCTCGGCAACGGCTCGGCCTTCCTGCGCGTCGACCCGCCGGAGCCCTCCGACGGCGATGTGTATATCTCCGCCGCTCAGGTCCGCCGCTGCGAGCTCGTGTCCGGCGATCGTGTGGCCGGGCCCATGCGTACCCCGCGGCGCTCCGAGCGCTATCCGTCACTCGTGCGCATCGATACGATCAACGGCGCATCGGCGGACGCCGTCTCGGCCGGCGCCCGCTACGAGGACCTGCCGGTCGACCGGCCGAGCGAGCGCGTCACGTTCGCTTCCAAGGACCCGACGCTCGAGGCAATCGAATGGCTCACGCCGTTCGGGCGCGGCTCGCGCGTGGTGATCGTGGGGGCCGCGCGCTCCGGCAAGACCGAGACGCTGCGTCTGATACTCGCCGCCGTCGGCGCGCGCGAGGACCTCGAGCCGACGCTGGTTTTGGCCGGCTCACGGCCGGAGGAGATCGCCGAGTGGCAGCAGGGTGAGCCGGCGCCGGTCGCGGCATTGAGCTTCGCCGCCTCGGCCGACTCGCAGGGCCAGGCGGTCGAGCGGGCGATCGACTCCACCAAGCGCGTCGCGGCGAGGGGAGGACACGCCGTGGTCCTGATCGACGGCCTCGACGGCCTGCACCCGCACGCCGCGCGCAAGGCGCTCGCGGCCGCGCGCAACCTGCGGGACGGCGGGTCGCTGACCGTCATCGCGACCGCCACACGCCCGTTCGGCGGTGAGAGCACCGTGATCGCGCTCGACGTGGCGCTCACCTCGACCGGCCGCCAGCCGATCCTCGACCTCGCTGCCAGCGGGACGTTGAAGCCCGAGCTGCTCGTGGGGGAGGACGGCGCTCAGGCGATCACGCAAGCGCGCGCCGGCGCGCTGGACGGCGCCGGCTGAGCGCCGGCGCGCCTCGGCGTCACGCTCGTTCAGCGGCGATACGCGACCCGGCCCCAGGAGGGCTCGGGCGCGAGCTCGATCGGCTCGCCGCCGCTGGCCGCGCGCGGATCGGCCGGCTGCACATAGGCGAAGCCGCCGGTCTGCTCGTCGAAGGCCACGCTCAGCTCACCCTCGTTGACACGCTGGTCGAGCCACGCGCCACGGAAGACCAGGCGGCGCAGCCAGTGGACGAGCGAGCGCTCCGCCGGTCCGATCAGCTCGGGCCAGCAATCGTTGACATGCTGTCCGAGCGCCGAGGCGGGATCGGAGATCTCACCGTTGACGGCCAGGTTGACGAGGTCTTCGAGCTCCTCCTCGCCGAGGCGACCGCCGACGAAGCCGACCTTGATCGCCGCCTGCTCGCAGCGCTCGGCGAAGTCCTCCTCGTTGAACGTGAAGCGCAGCTCTCCGTATTCGAGGACGAAGTCCTCTCCCGAGTCGTAGTTTCCGCGGCGCGACGTGTCCATGGCAAGAAGGCCGGGAAGGCGTTGAGCACCCGGGTCGTCGGGATCATACGTTGGGTTCCTGCTTGGCCGGCGGCGGTGCATGGGATTTTGCATCCGATCGAATGCGCGGGCGCTCTCGAATTCGGCCGGTGGATCTCCCGATCGCGCCGCTGCCGTCGCTCGCTGCCGGCCTGTATACGCTGCGCGGATGGCGCGCCTGAACCAATACGGCCTGCGGCGGGTGCTCGGCACGAGCGCCCTCTTCTCGACCGCCTACGGCAACGTCGGGTCCTCGATCTACTACGCGCTCGGGCTGGTCGCTTCCTACGCTCTCGGCCTCACGCCGATCGTCTTCCTGATCACCGGCGTGATCTTCTACCTGACGGCCGCGACGTATGCCGAGGCGACGGCCATGTATCCCGAGGCCGGCGGCTCCTCGAGCTTCGCGCGCCACGCGTTCAACGAGCTGTGGTCGTTCTTCGCGGCCTGGGCGCAGATGCTCAACTACACGATCACGATCGCGATCTCGGCGTTCTTCGTGCCGCACTACATCGGCGGGCTCTTCTGGCCGGCCCTCCGGCACGGTCCCGGCGACGTCCTGTTCGGCATAGGCGTCGTGATCGCGCTGTCGCTGATCAACGTCGTCGGCGTGAAAGAGGCGGCCGGGCTGAACATCGTGCTCGCGATTACCGACCTCGCGACTCAGTTGCTGCTGGTGATCGTCGGCATGCTGCTCGTGCTCTCGCCCGACGTGCTCGTGCACAACGTGCACCTCGGCGTGGCGCCAAGCTGGAAAAGCTTTCTCGTGGCGATCCCGATCGGGATGATCGCCTATACGGGCATCGAGACGATCTCGAACATGGCCGAGGAGGCGCGCGACGAGACGAGGACGGTCCCGCGCGCGATCAGGTTCGTCGTGCTCGCGGTGTTCGCGATCTATGCCGCGCTGCCGATGGTCGCGCTCTCGGCGCTGCCGGTGCACAAAGGGGCCGACGGTCACTACGCGACGCTGCTCGGCACCAGCGAGGAGCGGGGCGGGTTCGCCGGCGACCCGGTGCTGGGGATCGTCAAGCACCTGCATCTCGGCGCGCTGCAGTCGGCCGGTGAGATCTACGTAGGCCTGCTCGCGGCGACGATCCTGTTCATCGCTACGAATGCGGGGATCATCGGCGCGTCGCGCCTGATCTACTCGATGGGCCTGCATCGCCAGGTGCCCGACCGGCTCAGCCGCCTGCACCCACGCTTCTCGACACCGTGGATCGGCATCCTGCTGTTCGGGGGGGTGGCGTGCCTGACGATGATCCCCGGCAAGGCCGAATTCCTCGGCAACATGTATGCGTTCGGGGCGATGCTGTCGTTCACGATCGCCCACCTCTCGGTCATTCGCCTGCGCATCAAGGAGCCCGACCGCCCGCGGCCGTACCGCGGGCCCGGGACGCTGCGCGTGGCCGGACGCGAGCTGCCGCTGTTCGCGCTGCTGGGGATCTTCGGCACAGGCGTGGCCTTCCTGACCGTCACGATCCTGCACCTCGACGTCGCCGCGGCCGGCGTGTTCTGGCTCGTGTTCGGGATGGCCCTCTACATCGTCTACCGTCGCGATCAGGGGCTCGACCTGCGCAGCACGACGAAGGCGCCGCGGCCCGAGCGCCCGCCGGACTTCGAGGAGTTCGACTACCGCACGGCGCTCGTGCCCATCTTCGGCAAGGACATCAGCGCGAGCGTGCTCGACCACGCCGCCAAGCTGATCGGCGAAAAGGGTGTCGTATACGCGATCTTCGTGCTCGTCGTCCCCAGCCAGCTGTCGCTCGACGCGGGCCTCGAGGAGGAGGAAGCGCACGGTCGCTCGGTGCTCGAGAGCGCGCGCATCCAGGCGCGCAGGGCGGGCATCAAGATCCACACCGGCCTGATCCGCACGCGCAACCCCGGCGCGGCGCTGGTCGAGGAAGCCCTGCGCGTGAACGCCGACGTGATCTACTGGTCGACGATCCACGCGCTCGCCGCCGACAAGCGGCTCGGCCCGACCGCCGCCTACCTGCTGAGCAAGCGCCCCTGCCGCGTGATCATCGAGACCGACAACGCGCCGCCACGGGCCCGCGAGCGCACGCCGGTTCCGGCCTGACCGCACGCCGTTCCGGCCTGACCGAACGCCCGTTCCGGCCCGACCGGACGCACCTTCCGGCCTGACCCA
>DATHGU010000256.1:0-4366 GCA_035317495.1 Solirubrobacteraceae bacterium | reverse complement strand
CGCCGATAGATGATGTTCACGGCGCCCTCCGGCCCCATCACCGCGACCTCGGAGGTCGGCCAGGCGAAGTTGAAGTCCGCCAGCATGTGCTTTGAGGCCATCACGTCGTAAGCGCCGCCGTAGGCCTTGCGCGTGATCACCGTCAGCTTCGGGACCGTCGCCTCCGTGAATGCGTACAGCAGCTTCGCCCCATGGCGGATGATGCCGCCCCACTCCTGGCTGGTCCCCGGCAGAAAGCCCGGGACGTCGACGAACGTAAGCAGCGGGATGTTGAAGGCGTCGCACGTGCGCACGAACCGCGCCGCCTTCGCCGATGCGTCGATGTCGAGCACGCCCGCGAGCTGGGCCGGCTGGTTGCCCACGATGCCGATCGAGAACCCGTCCAGGCGAGCGAAGCCGCAGATGATGTTCTTCGCGTAGTGCTCGTGCACCTCGAAGAACTCCTGATCGTCGACGATCAGCCGCACGACGTCGCGCATGTCATACGGTTTGTTGGGGTTGTCCGGCACTACCTGATCGAGCTCGGGGTCCATCCGCTGCGGGTCGTCGGTCGGCTGCACGCGGGGCGCCGTCTGCAGGTTGTTCTGAGGCAGGAAGCCGATCAGATAGCGGCAGTCCTCGAGGCACGCGTCCTCATCCTCGGAGGCAAAGTGGGCGACGCCGGACTTCGTGTTGTGCGACATCGCTCCGCCCAGCTCCTCGAAGCCGACCTCCTCGCCGGTGACCGTCTTGATCACATCGGGGCCGGTGATGAACATATGCGAGGTCTCCTTGACCATGAAGATGAAGTCTGTGATCGCCGGCGAATACACCGCGCCGCCCGCACACGGGCCCATGATCAGGCTGATCTGCGGGATCACGCCGGAGCACTTTACGTTGCGCACGAACACGTCGCCGTAGGCGCCCAGCGACACGACCCCCTCCTGGATGCGCGCGCCGCCGGAGTCGTTGATGCCGATCACCGGGCAGCCGATCTTCGCCGCGAGGTCCATCAGCTTGACCATCTTCTCGCCCATCACCTCGCCGAGCGAGCCCCCGAAGACCGTGAAGTCCTGGCTGAACACGCACACCGTGCGCCCGTCGATCGTGCCGTGCCCCGTCACCACGGCATCGCCCCACGGCCGGTTTTTCTGCATGTCGAACTCGTATGTACGGTGGCGAACGAACGTGTCGAGCTCCTGGAAGGAGCCCGGGTCGAGCAGCTTCTCGACGCGCTCGCGCGCCGTGTACTTGCCGCGCGCGTGCTGCTTCTCCTCGGCCTCCGGCGCCGAGTGCAGCGCGGCCTCGCGCAGCTCGTGCAGCTGCGCAAGCTTCTCCTCGTAGGTCTCCGGCGCCTTCTTGCGCGGCTCCTTTCGGTGCCCGCTGCGCGAGGCCGCCAGCAGCGCCGCGTCGTTCTGTCGATCGTGCGAGCTTGCGGCCATCGGACGCCGGATGTTAGCCGCGCGCCGCGTTGCGAGGGCGTTGCAGCTGCGGCTCAGGACCGCGAGAACGGCCGGTGATGCGCTTCGCCGAGTCGGTCCAGCACGCCCGTCAGCACGGCCGTGACCTCCTCGGCCGCGACCTCCTCGGCCGCCCCGATCTCCTCCGATGGGTAGCTGTTCGCCTCGGGCTCTATTGGCTCATGGGCATCCGATGGCTGCTCGGCGGGGGGCACATGCTCCTCGGCGGGCACAAGCACCTCGGCCGTCGCCTTCGGTCCGGACTGCGACTCCGCATCAGCCTCCGGCTGCGGCTCGGACTGAGTCTCCTCGCTCGGCTCCTGCTCAGCCCGCGCGGCGTGCCGGCGGCCGAACAGCCGTGCGAAGAAGCCGCGACGCGGCGTGGGCGCGTCGGCAGGCTCGGGCTCGCCAGCGTGCTCGACCTCCGGCTCGGGCTCGGCCTCGCGGGTGATCTCGACGGCTTCGGGCGCGAGCCGGGCATGAGTGCCGCGGACGAACGCCGAGCCGGCCGCCGTAAGGGGGATGGTGAAGGGTGGCGGCTCCAGGAGCGATTCCTCGCCCTCGGCGCTCGCCTCGGGCTCGGCGAGCTCGCGCGTGACGGTCAGCTTGACCTTCGTGCCCCATCCGGACGGCTTGATGCTGACGGTGCCGCTCGTCTCGCCGGCCTCCCACTCGACCTTCTGCTCGGGCTCCACGCGCGTGATGCGGATCTCGCCGAGCTCGCCGAGGTGGCGGGCCAGGGCGGCGGGGTCGCTGAGCTCCGCCCACAGCTCCGGCGGAGACTTGACGAGCGTGCGCTGCACCTCCGAGGAGATCATCGCCCCACCATTCGAGCGATCTCCCGCGAGTCCTTCCGCGAGTCGTGAAGCTAGGCCGTGGAGGGCGTGCCCCGCGCGGCGATCAAGCCGCGCTCGTGCAGCAGCTCGGCGAGCTGTATGGCGTTCGTGGCGGCGCCCTTTCGCAGGTTGTCGGCGACGATCCACAGGTCGAGCGCCCGCTCGTGGCCGGGGTCGCGGCGGATGCGCCCGACGAACACGTCATCGCTGCCGCTGGCGTCGATCGCGAGCGGATAGAGCGCCGAGTCGGGGTCGTCGAGCACCGTCACTCCGGGGGCGGCGCGCAGGACCTCGCGCGCGCGCTCGGGACCGAGCGGGTCGCGCGTCTGCATGTTGACGGCCTCCGAGTGGCCGTTCACGACGGGGACGCGCACGCAGGTCGCGGAGATCGCGATCGATGGGTCGCCGAGGATCTTGCGCGTCTCGTTGATCAGCTTGCGCTCCTCGTCGGTGTGATCGTCGCCGGCCGCGAAGCTGCCCGCATGCGGTAGCGCGTTGAAGGCGATCTGGTGCGCGTAGGTCCGGGGGGCGGCGATCTCGCGCTCGTGCAGCAGCGCGTGCGACTGGTCGAGCAGCTCATCGACGGCCCGCTTGCCCGTGCCCGAGACGGCCTGGTAAGTGCTGATCACGAGCCGCTCGATGCCGGCCTCGTCCTGAAGCGGCTTGAGCGCGACGACCATCTGCATCGTCGAGCAGTTGGGGTTGGCGATGATGCCGCTGTTGCCGGCCAGCGCCTCGGGGTTGACCTCGGCGACGACCAGCGGCACGTCGTCGCTCATGCGCCAGCGCGAGGAGTTGTCGACGACGATTGCGCCGGCTTCGACGAAGCGCGGCGCCCACTCGCCCGAGGTGGCGCCGCCGGCGGAGAACAGCGCCAGGTCGAAGCCATGTATCGACTCGCCGGTGAGGCCCCGCACGATCAGACCGCCCTCCAGCTTGCGCCCGGTCGAGCGCTCGGAGGCGAACGGGACGATCTCACGGGCGGGGAACCGCCGCTCGCGCAGCAGCGTGAGCATCAGCGTGCCGACCTGCCCGGTGGCGCCGACGACGGCGACGCGATAGCCCTCGCTCATAGCGCTGTCAGCGTACCGCGGGGCGCGCCCACGCCTGGGCGGTCAGGCTCCGGTATGGGCCGCCATGAAGTAGATCGTCAGCAGCACGACCACGTTGACGATCAGCCCAACAATCAGAACCTGCTGGCGCAGCGCTTTGTACTCGGCGCTGAACACGACGTTCGGATTGCCGGGCGAGGCCTGGTCCGCGGTGGCGATGTCGCGCTCGGCGAGCTCGGCCAATCGCCGCTCGCGCGGCGAGAAGAAGACGCCGCCGAGCGCGCCGATGACCACGATCGCGGCGAGCCCCCACTGCACGTAGAAGTCGCTCCACACGTGCAGTTTGCTGGCGAGATAGATGCCGGCGAGCAGCGCCAGGCCGAGGAACGGCGAGATGACGAACTTCCCGACGCTGTCCTGGATGCGGTGAAAGCCGGGCATCGAGCGCGACTCGCTGCGGATGCCGACCGCGTACATGACCGGATAGGCGAAGGTCACGCCGAAGGCGATCACGACTGCCGCGATGTGCACGGCGAGGACGAATGTGTAGAAGGTGACGGCCGGAATGAGCATGCGCGCACCCTAGCCGTCGCCGCGGGCGGAAGCGCCAGATCCCGACGCGCCCGCGCGTCCGTGGTCCGCGGGCTAGAACGTCGGCGCGTAGGAGCCGAACACGTCTTGCATCGCGCCGCACACCTCGCCTATCGAGCAGCGGTCCTTGAGCGCCTGGCGTATCGCCGGCAGCAGGTTGTCGCTGCCTCGGGCTGCCTCTCGCAGCTCCTCCAGGCGCCGCTCGCCGAGCGCGTGGTCGCGGTCGGCCTTGAACTTGGCCAGCCTCTGCAGCTGTTCGCGCTCAGACTCGGGGTCGACGCGCAGCAGGTCGGGGACCTCGATGTCCTCCTCCTGGTAGGCGTTGACGCCCACGACGATGTCCTGGCCGATGCGGTAGCGCTCCTGGTAGCCCCACGCGGACTCGTCGATCTCGCCGGTGATGAACTGGATCGCGTTGACCGAGCCGCCGAGCGCGTCGACCTTGGCG
>DATHGU010000255.1:0-2480 GCA_035317495.1 Solirubrobacteraceae bacterium | reverse complement strand
CCTGCCCGCCGAGCGCGACGAGCAAGACGTCATGACGGGCCTGCAGGAGCGCGGAGTGCTCGTGCGCGGCGGCGCGGCGCTTGGAGGCGAGGGAGCGCTGCGCGTGACCTACGGCACGCCGCAGGAGAACGAACGCTTCCTGGAGGCCCTCGCCGAGGTTCTCCAGGCGGCCTGACCCTCCAGTCGGCCTGACGGAGTGTCAGCTGCGTTGGACGCGCAGCTGTGGAGCAAGCTCGGCGAGCACATCAAAATTGTCTCCCACCGCTCGACCGGGCGGCGATTGTCTGCTACAAAGCAACGAGACGACCATGACCGCATTGCCTCGCACATCCGGCAGCACCCTGTGGTCGTCCTACGCCTACACCTGGCGATTTATCTAGGCGCTTCGGCCTGGGTCCGTCCGTGAGCGGACCCGTCCAGCCGCACCGGGTCCTCGTTCAAGAGGACTGAGCGCCTCTCTAGCCGGGCCTTCGAGCCCCCTCTCGCGACCCTCTCCAAGAGGCGCGCGAGGACTGTCACGGAGCCGAGACAGCGCCGGCGAAGCCGGTGCCCACGACTAAGCTTCCGGGTTATTGAAAGGATGAATCGATGATGATCGTCATGAAGGAGACCGCGACCGAAGAGGAGGTGGACGCGGTCGTCGAGAAGATCGAGCGCGCCGGCGCGCTCGCCCACCGCAGCCGGGGCGCGCGCGTGACCGTGATCGGGGCGATCGGCGACGTCGAGCAGGACGTCACGGTGGAGGGCCTCGGGCTGGAGGGCCAGGCGGGCGTTGACCGGGTGGTGCCGATCCTCAAGCCCTACAAGCTGGCATCCGCGCAGATCACCCATGGCGAGCGGTCGGTGATCGACGTCGAAGGGCGCAAGATCGGGGGCGATCACTTCGCGCTGATCGCCGGCCCGTGCACCGTCGAGTCGCGCGAGCAGACGCTGCAGACCGCGCGCGTAGTGCGCGATGCCGGAGCGACGCTGCTGCGCGGCGGCGCGTACAAGCCGCGCACCTCTCCCTACGCCTTCCAGGGGCTCGGGCAGGAGGGACTGCGGCTGCTCGCCGAGGCGAAGGCGGAGACGGGGTTGCCGATCGTCACCGAGCTGATGGACATGCGCGACATGGACGCCGTGCTTGAGGTGGCCGACGTCGTGCAGATCGGCGCGCGCAACATGCAGAACTACCCGCTGCTCGCCGAGATCGGCCGCTCGGGTCGCCCGGCGCTGCTCAAGCGCGGGCTGTCCTCGACGCTCGACGAGCTGTTGATGGCGGCCGAGTACATCCTCAAGGAAGGCAACCCCAACGTGATGCTGTGCGAGCGCGGCATCCGCACGTTCGAGACCGCCTACCGCTTCACGCTGGACCTGATGGCGGTGCCCGTGCTGAAGGAGCTCTCGCACCTGCCGGTGATCGTCGACCCGAGCCACGCCGCCGGCCGGCGGGACCTGGTCAGGCCGCTGTCGCTCGCCGCGGCGGCGGTCGGCGCCGACGGCATCATCGTCGAGGTTCACCCGAATCCGGATGAGGCGATCTGCGATGGCTCACAGGCGCTGCGGGCAGAGGACTTCGCGGAGTACGCGCTCGCGGTCGAGGGCGCAGCGGCGCTGGCCGGAAAAGCGCTCGCAGGAAGGGAGCCGGCCCTTGCCTGACCTATCCGGCGCCGAGCTGCGCCCGGCCGACTTCGTCCGAGACAGGCGGATCGAGCGGGTCGTCCCGCTGCTCGCGCCAGATGCGCTGCTCGAACAGCTGCCCCTGAGCGGCGAGCACGCGGACGTCGTCATCCGCGGCCGCCGCGAGGTCCAGGCTGTCCTGGAGGGCGCCGACGACCGGTTGCTGGTCGTCGTCGGGCCCTGCAGCGTGCACGATCCCGACGCGACGCTCGAGTACGCGGCGCGGCTCGTGCAGCACGCGCGCGTGCTGAGCGGCGAGCTGCTGATCGCGATGCGGGTCTACTTCGAGAAGCCGCGCACGACGACCGGCTGGAAGGGCCTCATCAACGACCCGCACCTCGATGGCTCGGGCGACGTCAACGCCGGCCTGCACCTCGCGCGGCGCGTGCTGCTGGGCGTGCTCGACAGCGGGCTTCCCGTCGGCTGCGAGTTCCTCGACCCGATCACGCCGCAGTACATCGCCGACGCGGTCTCCTGGGGCGCGATCGGCGCGCGTACGACCGAGAGCCAGATCCACCGTCAGCTGGGCTCCGGTCTGTCGATGCCGGTCGGCTTCAAGAATCGCACCGACGGCAACGTGCAGGTCGCCGTGGACGCCGTGCGCGCCGCCGCGGCGCCGCACGCCTTCGCCGGCATCGATCCGAACGGCACGCCCGCGATCCTGTACACGCGTGGGAACGCCGACTGTCACATCATCCTGCGCGGGGGCAAAGGCCAGCCCAACTACGAGGCCTCCAGCGTGGGGGCGGCGCTCGATCTGCTCGAGGCCGCCCAACTTCCGAGGCGCGTGATGATCGACCTCAGCCATGACAACAGCGGCA
>DATHGU010000254.1:0-10838 GCA_035317495.1 Solirubrobacteraceae bacterium | reverse complement strand
CGTGGCCGCCGCCGTACACGTACGGCCTGGTGGCGATTTCGTCTGCGGCTGCGATCACCCGCGCGACGACGCCGGAGCTTTCGCCGGTCGAGCTGCTCGAGGATTCGCGGCTGGATGAGCCGCTATGCGTGAGTGCCGAGTGGGGCGGTTTGAGGGTGCTCTGGCTGTTGATGCCGAGCACGCCCCACGTCGCCGGGCCGACCACCCCGTCCACGGTCAGTCCGTGGCGCGCCTGCAGGCGGCGGACCGCCGCCTCGGTTTCGGGGCCGAACGTGCCGTCGGCCTGCAGGTGAAGCGCCGACTGCAGGCGCTTCACCGGGTCGCCACCGCTGGAGCCTTCTTCGCCTTCGGAGGGTTCGCCGGTGTTGGCGACCGTCGCAGTCGTGCCCGCGTGGCGATGGTGATGCGAGGCGGAGACGGCCGAAGCCGGCGGCGTCAGCGTTTCCTCGCTGGTGATTCCCAGCACGCCCCAGGTGGCCGGGCCGACGACGCCGTCGACGCTCAGCCCGTGGCGCGCCTGCAGCCGGCGGACCGCCGCCTCGGTTTCCGGCCCGAACACGCCGTCGGCGCTCAGGTGCAGAGCGCTCTGCAGCCGCGAGACCGCGTCGCCGCTGCTCGATTCGCCTTCTTCGGAAGGGGTGAAGTTGACGGCATCGCGGCGCACTCCGGTGGCCGAGGCACGCGCGGAGGCGTTCGAACGTAGCGCCGCGGTCGTTTCCGAGCCCGCGATCCCGTCGACGGTGAGACCCCTGCTGGCCTGGAACGAGCGTACGGCTCCCTCTGTTTCGGGGCCGTAGATCCCGTCCACGACGATGCTGAGCGCTTCCTGCAGCAGTTCCACCTGCCGGCCCTGGCTTTCGGAGCTCAGCGAGATGCCGTGTTCGGTCGTCGTCGGCGGTTCGCTGCTCGTGGCGGCGACCGCCTGTCCCTCGGCGAGGCCGGCGGTCGGCCCGACGCTCAGCGCCGCCAGGGCGCCGAGCGAGACCCGCTTGGCGCGCGAGCTCGCCGGTACGAAGCGCAGCTCGGCGGCGCGGCGACGCGCGCGCGATCGGCCCAGCGAGAGCTCCCACAGTTGCTCCGCCGCGAGGTCGCGGCGCCTGGGCGCCCACTCGCTCCTCAGCAGCGATCCGAGACCGAAGGCGTCGACCGTCGCGCGTAGGGGCGAGGTGTCGGTGGCGCTGCTCCGACGGCCACGCGCGTGGCGCGCGCGGCGTGCGCGGGATCGCTCCAGTGAAGCGTCCCAGGGGTCGACCACAGCAAGATCACGCGGGAATCCCGACATCCGAAAGCGTCCTTTCTCCGTTACTTGGCGCCTACGGGGTTAGCTGTCGGGCTCGCGTAACTTCTACGCTACGCCACACCTTGTGGCGATTCGCCCCCGCAGCCTCTCGACTGCACTGGGTCCCCCGATCCTCACCCCTTGGGGAGAAGGACTCGGCACGAACGCGCTGCAAAGTAGCATGTTTTTCTGCAAGATGCGTCGCATGGGGAGGTTTGCATAGGTTCTTGCCGACGCGCTCGCAAGGTCAGCAGGCGCGTCCTGCAGCCGCCGCTGGTAAGTTCGCTCGGTGATGCCTCGCGCCGGCCTCAGGTCACACCTGCCGCGTTCGCCGCTCGCACTTGTCGCCATCGCCGGGCTCGCGGCGCTGCTCAGCGCCTGCGGATCGTCGAGCTCGAAGGGAAAGACCGCCAGCGCCTCGACGCACGGCGCCTACCGCGCTGAAGCGTCGTTGTCGCCCGCCGCCGCCGCGCCGTCGCTGGCGCTGCGCAACTATCTCGGCCAGCCCGTCGACATCTCCTCCTATCGCGGCAAGGCGGTGCTGGTCACCTTCATCTACGTCCACTGTCCCGACGTCTGCCCACTGATCACCTCCAACCTTCGCGTGGCGCAGAACCTGATGGGTGCGGCGACCGCCGCCAAAGCCCAGATCATCGCCGTGTCCGTCGATCCCCGCGGGGACACGCGGAAGACCGTCACGAGGTTCCTCGCGCAGCACCAGATGACGGGCCGGATGCAGTACCTCGTCGGCTCGGCGCGCGAACTCGCGCGCGTATGGAAGGCGTGGGGGGTGGGCTCCGAACGCGACGTCAAGAAACCCGACTTCGTCGAGCACTCCGGCCTGATCTACGGGATCACGGCGTCCGGCAAGCGCACGACGCTCTACTCGGCAAGCTTCCGCCCGGCCGACATCGCCCATGACGTGCCGTTGCTGGCTGCCCACTGACGCCATGCGCTGATGGCCCGTTCGCGGCGAGCGCTCATCGGGGTTCTGCTCGCGGCGGCGCTCGCGGCGCTGGTCGTGTTCGGGCTGGCCTCCAACCATTCGGGCTCGGTCGGGCGCCGCGCGCCGGCGCTTCCATCCGAACGCCTGGCCGGGCCGCCCGTGACGCTCGACGGCGTACTCGCCAGCGCGCGCGGTCGCGCCACGCTCGTCACCTTCTGGGCCAGCTGGTGCGAGCCGTGCGCACGCGAGGCGCCCGCGCTTGAGCGTTTCTCGAAAAGCCAAGCCGGACGCGGGCGGTTGGTCGCAGTCGACTGGAGCGACGCGCTGCAGGGGGCGCGATCGTTCATCGGCCGCTACTCATGGACGTTTCCGGTCCTGCGCGATTCCGAAGGCACGGTCGGCAACGATTACCGCCTGACCGGATTGCCCACCACGTTCGTGCTCGACGCAGCGGGTCATATTCGGTCCGTCCTGCGCGGACCGCAGGACTCCGGCACGCTCGCCAGGGCGATGGCCAGCGTCGGGTCCGCCTAGTAGGAGGGTCCAGCGAGCAGGCGCGTTGCGAGGCCTCGTCGCCGGCTGCCTTGGACGGCCGCGCCAGGTAGGCTTTGGACATGTGCAGAAACATCCGAACACTCCACAACTTCGAGCCGCCCGTGGCGGACGGCGAGATACATGACGCGGCGCTGCAGTACGTGCGCAAGATCAGCGGCTCGACGAAGCCTTCGCAGGCCAACGCCGAGGTCTTCGAGCGGGCCGTCGAGGAGGTCGCGCTCGCCACGACGCGGCTGCTCGACGGGCTCGTGACCAGCGCGCCGCCGAAGGACCGCGAGGTCGAGGCGGCCAAGCGGCGCGCCCGCTCGGCCGAGCGCTTCGCGGCCTGAGCCGCAATCGCTCAGCGCAGGAGCTCGCGGATCGCCTCGATCGCTTGCGGCTCGGCCGGCAAGTCAGCGAGCGTCGCGGCGACCTCTGCGGCCAGACCGATCGTCGCGCCGGGCGTCTCGCTCAGCCAGCGCGCCAGCCACCTGCACGCCCACAGGTCGTAGTCGGCGCCCCCGTCGGCCACGAGGGCGAGGAGCCCGAGCGCGAGCTCGAGCCCGATCGGCCGGCGCTCGCGCGCGATGTCCTTGGCGATGCCGATCGCCATGTCCAGTTCGCGGCGCTCGATCGCGCCTTCCAGCTCGCGGATCGGCCGATATGGCCCGAGGCCCATCATGCGAACACATGTTCGCATGACTGTCAAGCCGCGCTACGGCGCGGCTGACGGGCTGCCGTGCCCCTCGACCCGTGCCGGTCGACGACAGCCCGCCGGTCCGTCGCTCGAGTCAGATGCCGATCGCCTTACGCACGCGCGAGCGGATCGCCACCCTGTAGACGACGTCTGCCAACAGCGCGAGCAGCGTCGCCTGTCGAACGTTCGTCACCCCCGCGGCCGCCCGGCGCGGCCAGCGCGGAGCCGCGGAGCGTACTTTCCCCATTGTCATCCCTGACTCCCTCTTTTATCGCCCGATATGACCCTTGGACGATTGTTGTCCTCGTATTAGGAGTGTAAGGAAGATCGGCGTATTGTCAAGCAACGCCGCCGGTATTTCATCTGCAGGCGGCGTCGGCGGATCGCGGCCGGTGCCGACTTGTCATCGACGATGCAGCGACAGCATCGCCAGCTGGGACTCCCGAGGCGCCTGTCGCTGCAGTTCTGTCGCCGAGGCCCTGTCGCTACCGCGTTCAGTAAACGCTGCCGCGGCGACCGCCGCCGAAGAACACGACAAGCGCAAGCAGCGCAATCAGGAACAACAGCGGGTTAACGGCGATACCGCCTGCAAGGGCGATCACGAGCAATATGACAGCAAGAGCTACGAGCATTTTTCTCCAACCTCCTTCTTGGGGTGAGCGCCTGTTTACCCAAACGACCCAGTTCCAAAACGGTCTCTCGGGGGGCTGCCGCGAACGAAAGGTAACGCGGCGTGGTGGGGGAGATAACGCGGCGTAGCGGCGCACACAGCTCGCCGGTTTGCGAGGCCGCGTGTTGGGTAAAGCAATGAAATGACCTTTGGTACATCGATATTCCTGATCGCAGTCGGTGCGGTTCTGCGCTATGCCGTCACGGCCCACGTCTCGGGTGTCTCGCTTACGACGGTGGGACTGATCCTGATGATCGTCGGAGCGGCCGGTCTGGTGCTGTCGCTGCTCTACCTGCTCACCGCCGGGTCACGCCGAGCTCGTGGCGTAGAGCGCGAGCGTATCGTCGAGCGCGAGCCCTACTGAGACTCAGAAGATCGAGTTGCGCGGCGCCGGGCATCGTCCGCGGGCGGCGCGGCCGCGGGTTTGAATACCGCGACCCAGCTGATGAGCGCATCGACGATCCCGAGGTCATCGAACGGATCGCTGCGCTGGCGATTCCGCCGGCTTGGAAAGACGTGTGGATCTGCATGGACCCACTGGGTCACTTGCAAGCCACAGGTTTCGATGCGGCCGGTCGCAAGCAATACCTCTACCACGAGCGATGGCGCGCTCATCGTGATCGGCAGAAGTTCGACTCGATGGTGGCCTTCGGCGAGTCACTTCCGCGTCTGCGCCGGGCGATCGCGCGCGAGCTGTCCTTCGCCGGCGCGAGACCGTCGGCCCGGCTGCGAGCCGAGGGGCTCTCACGCGGGCGCGTCCTGGCGTGCGCGGTGAGGCTGCTCGACCTCGGTTTCTTTCGCATCGGCTCCGAGGATTACGCGGAGCGAAACGAGTCCTACGGGCTGACGACGATGCTGCGCTCGCACGTGACGACGGCGAATGGCGAGCTCGTGTTCGACTTCCCCGCCAAGTCCGGTCGGCGGCGGGTACAGGCGATCGCCGACCGCGAGGCGCTGAACGTCGTGGCGGCGCTCAAGCGCAGGCGCAGCGGACTGCAGCTGCTGGCGTTTCACAACGGCGGCGGTTGGTCGGAGATCCATGCCGACGACGTCAACGAGTACATCAAGCAGCACGGAGGTGGACCCTTTACGGCCAAGGATTTCCGCACCTGGAATGCGACGGTCCTTGCGGCCGTCGCATTGGCGTCGACGTCGAACCGCAGCCTGCAGGCCGGCCGCGAGCGCGCGGTCAGGCAGGCCATCGCGACCGTGGCGGCATATCTCGGCAACACTCCGGCGGTCTGCCGAGCCTCCTACGTGGACCCGCGGGTCATCGATCGCTTCCACGCCGGGGCAACGATCGCCGAAACTCTCGACCGTCCATTGTCAGACGCGCCCGACCTTGCCGACGCTCGTGTTCGCAGGCGCGTCGAGAGGGCTGTTCTTGCGCTGTTGGCCGACCCGGTTCAGAGGGCCGCGTGAGCCCGCGCGACGGGCGCGCGCATGTGTCGAAGCCGGTGCCGACGGGTAGCTGTAGCGCATGGCCGAGAAGAGAACGATCGATTGGGCGAGCGCCGAGGTGAAAGATGGAGTGCTGCTCGTCCCGCTGACCGGCGCCAGCTCGAAGGACTGGAGCGAGCGCTTTGAGGGAGTGTTGCGCCTGCTGGAGCAGAGCAACGGCGCCTGGGGTGGGGTCGGCTTGTCCAAGAAGGCCATCAAGGTCAACGCGGTTCACCCTGGCGCCGAGCGCGACCTGCGCCACTTCCTGGAGAGCGTGGTCGTGCAGGTCAACGCAGATCTGCCCGGTGAGGAGTCGGACGGCGAGCCGGCCCAGCCGCGAGACGATCGCGATCGACAGATGGCGGAGTCATTTCGCGCGCTGGCGGACGACGAGAGCTAGGTGTAGTTCCTAACCACAGCTAGGCGGCGTTGCATGCGAGCCGGTGGCCGCGCCGGGGTTTTCGCCGTTACCATCGTCCGGGCAAGCCCGGCTCGCTGGCCGTCTCGCGCGTCGTTGCTTGTGCTAGGCCTGCGGCTCCAAGCCTGCGGGCGCGTCGACGCTGGCTATCGTGTTCAGGTGCTCGCCCGCGCGCGTGACCGTCAGCAGGCGCTGGACCTGCTGCGAGCCCGGCGTGACCGCGAACTGCCGGCCCTGCTCGATGCAGCGCTCGCGCGCGGAGAAGATCGTCCTGAGGCCCGTCGAGTCGATGAACTCGAGCTCTCCTAGATCCAGCACGACCATCATCGCGTCGCCCAGGTCGAGCTCGTCAAACGCGCTTCGCAGCAGCGGTGCGTTGGGCAGGTCCAGTTCCCCGTGGAGCGACACGATCATCCGCTCGCCGGCGCGTGTGACCTCGATGCGAAGCGGTTCCGCGAGCCCCATGGACGTACTGTAGCCGTGGGATGCACTTGGACGGCTCGTGCCTCGCCCTGCCGCCCGCAGGCACGATTTCGAGTGCGCCCGGTCAGCCCGACAGCGCGGCGCGTCAGCCCCAGCGCGCGTGGCGCGAGGTCGCGCTGCTCAGGCCGGCGGCTGATCGCCGATCGGGCGTACGGCCACGAGCGCGATGTCGTCGTGCAGCCGCTCGCCGGCGCGCGCCGAGGCCTCGCGGACGAGTTGCTCGAGCATGTCGCGGAGCGCCGGCCGGCGGGAGCTGGCGCACAGCTCCAGCAGCTCGCGCTCGGCGAACTGCTCCTCTGAGCGACCGGCCTCGGGCAGTCCGTCGGTGTACAGCAGTAGCGTCTCGTCGCGGCGCAGCTCGACGGAGACCTCGCTGATGTCCAGCGGATCGACTACGCCCAGCAGAGTGCCCGCCCGACCGACCTGCCGGGCCTTGCCATGCTCGTCGAGGAGCAGCGGCAGCGGGTGTCCCCCTAGCGCGATCGTCAGCCGCGGAGGATCGTATGAGAGATCCAGGGTCACCAGGCAGACCGTGCACAGATCGGCGCCCGCGGGCTGTCGGCGCAGGGCCCGGTGCAGCGTGTCGAGCATCTCGCTCGGGCCCTGACCGAGCATCGCGGCGGTGCGCAACGTGTGGCGGGCGAGCGCCGTCACCCCGGCGGCGCGCGGGCCCTTGCCGCACACGTCGCCGATCACGAACATCCAGCAATTGGAGTCGAGCTCGAAGACGTCGTAGAAGTCGCCGCCGACGTCGTTCAGCTCGCCGGCCGCGCGATACAGCGCGGCGAGCTCGACGCCCGGAATCTGCGGGAGCGCCTCGGGCAGCAGGGCCGACTCGAGCGTCTTGGCGATGCGCGTGCGCTCGGTGTACAGGCGAGCGCTTTCGACGGCGGTTCCCGCGCGGCGGCCGAGCCTCACCGCCAGCCCGAGGTCCGCGCGGGTCAGGCGGCGGGTCGAGTGCGAGGAGACCAGCGTGAGCGCGCCGATCGTCCTGGAGGGGGCGGCCAGCGGCACGATGATGGCCGCGCTCGCGTCGATCGCCCGCAGCAGCTCCAGGTGCTCGGCGTCGCGCGCATACGCGGCGAGCGTCTTGGAGTCGATGTCCGTGAAGATCTTCGCCTGGCCGGAGCGGATCACCTCGGGGACGCCGCTCGGCTCGTCGGGCGCGGGGTGATAGTCGCGCTCCAGGCGTTCGATCAGCGCGAGCTTCGCCGGAACTGCGTGATGCGTTGCGACGCGTTCCAGCTCGCCGCCCTCGCCCAGCACGTCGACGGCGCACCAGTCGGCGATCTGCGGGACGGCCAGTCGGGCGATCTGGCGAAGGGTCTCGCCGTAGTCCATCGAGGAGGCGAGCAGGCGGCTGGCCTCGGCCATGAAGCTCTCCGCGAGCTCGGCGCGCTTGACTGCGGTGACGTTCTCGAACACGTTGACGGCGTAGCGGACAAGCCCCATCTCACGATCGTCGATCGCCGAGGAGTGGACCAACAGCCAGCGCTCCTCGCCGCTCGTGGCGACTACGTGCCGCACCAGCAGCGGCTCGGCGCGCTCGCCCGCGAACAAGTCCCTGTCCGGCATCCGCGCAAGATCGAGCTCGCGTTCCTGCTCATCGCGCACGATCAGGCGCAGGACGTCCGAGCCGGGCGGGGCGCTGGTCAGCTCGGCGGGCGATCGCGCTTCGAACAGGTCGGCAGCGGCCTGGTTGGCGAACACCGTACGGCCTTGCCGATCGACGACCGTGACCGCCTCGGCGAGGTTCGCGAGGATCGCCTCCAGGCGCTGCTCGACGCGTTGCAGATCGGAGAACAGGCGCGCGTTGTCGATTGCCAGGGCCGCACGCCTGGCGAGCTCGCACGCGAGCTCCAGATCGCGATCCTCGTATGGCTCTCCTGCACCGAGTCGCAGCAGCGAGAGCGCGCCCAGCGTGCGTCCGCGCGCCTGCAGCGGAGCGACGACCGCCGAGCGGTAGCCATTGCCGATCATGAAGCGTGCATGCTCGGACCCCTGAGCGAAGTCTCTCAACAGCTCGCTGTCCATCTGCGCAAGCAGCTCCGGCTCCCCGGAGCGGATCACGCGCGCGACCGGATGCTCGCCGCTCGGGTCGAGCGGGTATCTGAGGCGCAGCTCCTCCAGTCCTGAGGCGAGATCGGGATCGGCGGCGGCCACGGCCACCTTCGTGATCGAGCCGTCCTCCTCGCTGAGGTCGATCACGCACAGATCGGCCAGACGCGGAACCGTGAGCCGGGCGACCTGGTCCATCGTCGTACCCAGGTCCAGCGACCTCGCCAGCACATCGCCGGCCTCGACGAGCAGCTCTGCGGCCAGGTCATCGCTGTGCTGAAGGTTCAGGATCGGCTCGACTTCTGAGCTGGGCATCGTGCGCTCGATCGCCGTTGGCGGTGCTTGCGAGGTCAGTATCGCAAGATGCGTGTGTCGGAGAGCCGGGAGGGATGTGCCGCTGCTGCGGCTCGCTAGCGCTGCCCGGCGAGGCGCAGCGTGAGGACCTCCGAGCGTCCGGCCGGCTGTACCGCGTGCCGACCCTCGGTGAGACGCTCGAGCACCGGTCCGAGGCCCGCCACCGCCGAGTCGAGCACGAGCGCCTCGGCGCTACCGGTGCGCAGGGGGCCGATTTGCATCTCGAGGTTGCGCGGAGCGACGCTCACGCCGACGTTCACGTGGCTGGCGCTCAGCGAGCGGTCGATGCGGGCGATCAGCGCATCGGCCAGCAGCTGCGTGTCGGAGATGCGGTCGGTGGAGAAATCGGCGTGCACGGCGAGCGCGGCGAGCACGCGCGGCAGCACCGCCCGGGCGAGCCGGCTTGGAGCGATCGCGATTCGCGTGGTCTGCCCTGAGCCGTTGGGGCAGGAGGCCGACAGCTCTAGCCCGCGAGCGTCGCGCGGCACGCCAAGCGCACCCGCAAGCTCGGTCTGAAAGCTCATGCGCAGCTCCGTTCCGCCGCCCGGCACGTCCTCGAAGCGAACACGGTCGCAGAGCGCCTCGATCAGGCGCAGGCCGATCCCGCGCTGCGACTCGTCGACGTGCGGGTCGATGCCGCCGCCGTGATCGCGAACGACCACGCACAGCTGGGCAGGCAACGCGTACAGCTCCACCTCGAGCGGCCCTTCGGCTTCGCCATAGGCGTGCACCACGACGTTGTTGCACGCCTCCGTGACGGCTGTGTTCATGTCGTTCAGCTCGACGCGGTCGAGCCCGATCGCCTCGGCCAGCCCGCCGAGCGCCTGGCGTACGAGCAGCACATTTGCCGGACTGTTCGCGAGCTTCAGGCGGACGTTCGGGAGCTTCTCCATCTCGTTGCGTGCCGGTGGCTTGCGACGCATGGCCACCGAACGCGCCCTCAGCAGGCTGGTGGGATTACCGCTGCCAAGGATCGCGCTAGCCCCCCTTGCCCGACTCGCTAGTGAGCGCACGCAGCTGCTCGATCGAGCGACGCAGCAGCCGCGACACCTGCATCTGGGAGATGCCGACCCGCTCGGCGATCTGCGTCTGCGTCAGATCGTCCACGAAGCGCAGATGCAGGATCAGCCGCTCGCGCGGCGAGATCTCCCGGAGGGCGGAGGACACCATCGCGTCCAGCTCGACGAGCTCGTAGCGCTCGTCCTCCTCGCCGATGGACTCCGCGTAGGAAGGGGCCTCGGTGGAGTCGTTGCCGCGCGGGGCCTCGAGCGAGACCGCCTGGTAGCTCTGGATGGCCTGCAGCGCGTCGAGCACTTCCTCGGTGTCGAGCTCGAGGTACTGGGAGAGCTCGTTGACCGTCGGCGAGCGCCCGTTGGCGTCCGCCAGCTGCTCCTGCGCGTCGCGCACCTTCAGCGCACGCTCCTGGGCACTGCGGGGCATGTGCACCGCCCACCCGCAGTCGCGGAAATAGCGCCGCATCTCGCCGAGGATCGTCGGGATGGCGAAGGACTGAAAGGCGCCGCGCTCCGGGTCATAGCGGTCCATGGCCTTCAGCAGGCCCATCGTCGCCACCTGCGCGAGGTCCTCGAAGGGCTCCGACGAGCGACCGTAGCGCCGCGCGAGCTTGCGCGCCAGCGGCATGTAGCGTTCCGCGAGCAACTCGCGCGCGGACTCATCGCCGTCACGCTTCCAGCAGCGAAACAACTCCTCCGTGTCCTGGGCTACGCCAGTAACGGCGCCGATCCGTGGCTTGACAGTCAATGAGGCCATCACAGCTCCCTTTCTCGCGAGGGTCTCTTACCCACTCGTCTACCCCGCCAATGGCAAAACATGCATCGCTGGCCGCATTGCAGCCATTCGCCCGCGCCCGCTCGACGAGGATCGGCAGTTGCCTCAAACCGCACAAGTCATCGCCTCAGGTCGGACGTCGCGGGTGCCCGATCGGCCTCCGAGATGCCG
>DATHGU010000253.1:0-13609 GCA_035317495.1 Solirubrobacteraceae bacterium | reverse complement strand
CGCCTCGATCCCAGCAATGATCTCCAACAGCGTCGACTTCCCGCCAAGCCGACGACCGATCACCGCGACCACTTCGCCGGACTCCACCTCCAGCGAGACGTCCTTCAGCACCCCAAGATGACCGCCCCGCCAATACCCCTTCGAGACTGCTTGCACCTGCAGTACGGGCGCGCTTGACACCATGCCCTCCCAGGGGCGTCGCTTATGCCTAGCGTACCCCGAGCGCGTCGAAAGCTGTGACCGTTCAAGGACAAGGACGACGGGACCGTCGCCCGAGCAAATGCTCGCGCGCTCGGCACGCAAGCTCTCCCGGCGGCTACCGGCGACCGTCGTCGTCCGGGGAGCCGGTGAACAGAAAGCTCAGCAGAAACGTCAGCGGAGGAATACCCATACCTGCGAGTAGGAGAAGGTATAGCCCGAAATACCCGAGCTGAGCGAGCGACACCGACTGCCCGAAGTTGACACGAGCAACGATCATCGCGAGGACGATGATGAGGGCCTCCGCCAGCAACGCCGCCAATAGCCTGGCCGGCGAACGGCACCGCCTGTGCGGAAAGCTGCGAGCAGTCCGGGCGAACGCTCCGGTGTCGTTGTCGCCTCGGCCGGCGGTTCGCTCGAAGTCATCGGCTTTTCGTGCCCTGCCCACCAGCGCCTGTAGCGCGATGCGGCCTTGCCTGCGCCGCATCGCCAGGACAGTCGGTGGTCTCCACGCTGATGGCCAGGACGAAAATGAACCTAGTCGCTGGCGACCGCGGAGGTCAACCCGGTTTCCCACTTGGGCGCCCAGCCGCGCCGCCCACGGGCGCAGTGGCGCTCCCGCGCGTCACAGAGACCACCCTCGATCCCCTCCGTATCTCCGTCGCCAAGGCAAAGCGGGCGAAGTTCTCCCAATCGGCTATCGCGTGAAGCCGGTGTTTCCCCCCAAACGAATTCGCGTGGGGACGCGAGACGTCCACGGGCACAACGCCACAGCCCCCCGGGTCCCGTCAACGGGCGCTCCGGCGCGCTCGATGCACCGATGCGGTGCGAATGTGCGCCTGGCAAGGACCAGACGATAAGCCGACGCGGGGAGTCGAACCCCGGACCCCTCGCTTACGAAGCGAGTGCTCTGGCCATCTGAGCTACGTCGGCCCGACAACCGGCATCGTAGCGTCCGAGGGGTTGGCAGAAGAAGGGCCCGCCGCAATCGAGGGCGACATGAGCGCGCTCGTCTCGACACCTATCCGGACGAGCCGGGCGAGCCACCGGCTGCTCCTGACCTGGCCTGGACTCGCGGCTCGTCGGCATGGCACAGCGGCGCGCGCCGTGCCGCATAATCGCTCGAAGCCCGGTCGCGTTCGGGACGCCCAAGCTTTGTCCGGTATTGGGCGCCTCAAGCTCGCGACCGGGCACTCAAACGGCGAACCCTCAGCGTCGCACCAGAATCGCCGTTTTCGTCACAGCACTGTCACAGCAAATCTGTAGACTTTTTGCCGTAGTTGGCCGCGCTTGTCCGCTGGCCGTCATCGAGAAATACCTGCTCAGGAGGTAATCTTGGCGCTATACCGCGAGAGCGAGCGCCTTCGGAGCGGGCCCTTACGAGTGAAGTGCTCTACCAGCTGAGCTACGTCGGCGCGGCCCCTGATGCTAGCGCCGCGTCGGCTTGATCGTTTCGGCGCCAGCGGCGTTCTCGGCCGGGTCAGTCGCCACCGTGCTTCTTCGCCTTGCCTGGGCGCTCGCCGCCATGTCCCGGTGACTCCTTCGCGTGCTCAGAGACCTGGGCTCCTTGCGCCCCTGATGCTTCTTGGAGCGGTATCCCCAGCGCCGCGCCTAGGCCCGCCAGGGCACTGGTTAGCGCCGGCGCCGCGGCCGAGCCGGCTCGTTCGTGGCCTTCGAGCTCCGCGAGCTTCCGCGACAGGTCGGCGAGGCCGCGCTGGGCGTCGGTGACGCGACCGGTGCCATAGGCGCCGAGGATGCTGGTCAGCCCGTCGGTGATCTGTTGCGCCGCATGCTGGTCGATCTGGCCGGACGCAAGGTCCTGCGCGACGAGCGAGCTGAGCGCGGTAGCCGCCGTGGAGACCGTTGGCCCGGCGGGTGGTGCGGAGGCGCTCGTCGCCGCTGCAGCCGAGGGTCGGGCGGCCGTTGCCGTGTGCGTCGTGCGCGACGGCCGCTTGGTCGCCGCGTGAGCGGTGCGGGGTGGCGATGACGCGGCCTTCTTCGACCCGCCGAGCGAGGACAGCGCAATGATCGCGGCAATCAGGAGCATCCCTGCGAGCGCCGCCCCCGCGAGCAGGCGAGGGCGCTTGATGCGAGGCGGGTCCCCGCCGAGCACGCGTGGTCGGGCGCTCATCGGCAGCCGCGCGGTCGCCGTGATGCTTGCCGTCGCGGTGGTGGGCGAGCTTGCGAGCGTCGCCTGGAGCCGGTCGCGAACCAGCTCGGCGCTCTGCGGCCGCGCCTCTGGCGACTTCGCGAGCATCGCCATCACGAGCGCCTCGAGCGTCGGTGAGACGTGGCCGTTCTCCTCGCGCAGCGGACGCGGGTCGAGATGCACGTGCTGGTGCACGACCGCGGCGAGCTCGCCCGTGAACGGGGGACGACCGGTGAGGAGCGCGTACAGCAGGCAGCCCAGCGAGTAGATGTCAGACCGCTCGTCGGCCGGCTCGCCACGTGCCTGCTCGGGCGCCATGTAGGGGGCGCTGCCGAGCACCGAGGAGGCATGCGTGAGCCCGGTGGCGTCCAGCGCGCGGGCGATGCCGAAGTCGAGCACCTTGACGACGCCGTCCTCGGTGACCATCACGTTGGCCGGCTTGACGTCGCGGTGGACGATGCCGGCTGCGTGCGCGGCGGCCAGGGCGTCGGCCACCGCCGCGGCGATCTCGATCGCGGACGCCGGCTCGAACGGACCGCTATCGCGCAGGATCGTCGCCAGGCTGCGGCCGGAGACCCACTCCATGACGATGAAGCGAGTCGCCTCGTCGGCGCCGGTGTCGTAGACGGCCACGACGCCGGGGTGCGCGAGCGCGGCGGCCGCGCGCGCCTCGCGCTCAAAGCGCGCGACGTGCGTCGAATCGTCCTCGACCAGTGCGGCGGAGAGCACCTTCACCGCAACCGTGCGCCGCAGCACCAGGTCGCTAGCGCGGTACACGATGCCCATCCCGCCGCGGCCAGCCACCTCGCCCAGCGCATAGCGCTCGGCCAGCGTTCTTCGCTCGCCGCTCATGGCTTGCTCACGCTAGCAAGCCGAAGCGGGCGCGCTCTGCGCGTCAGCGGCGGCTCCCGCCACGACGCTGGCGGACCAGCGGGCCGACTCGCGACGTGGCACGGCCACGGCGCCGGGTTGTGGTCCTCGAGGTGGGAGAAGCCTCCTCTTGCGAGCTTTGCTTGCCTCCGTGCTCGCGCATCAGCAGCGCGCCCAATGCGGCATCGCGAGCGCGCTCGTAGGAGCGCCTGCGAAATCTTCGCTCGTGCTTGCTTGCACGACGCACGCGGGCGTGCTGAAACGCACGCCAGCGCTCGACGGCAAGCGACGCGGAGGGCTCCTCGTCAGCCGCCTGGCGACACAGGTCGAGCACGCACGGCTCGTCGTGCCCGGGAGCGTTGCAACCATGACCAAAAGGACAACATAGGGCCATGACATGTAGCTACCCACTCGCTCGGCGATCAAGCGTCGCCAGCTCGGCGAGCAGCGACTGGCCGTGTTTCTCGCAGAACGCCGGTCCGATCCCGCGGACCTCCAGGAGCTCCTCGACGCTCTGCGGACCGCCGCGCAGGACCTCCTCGAGCACGGCATTCGCCGCGACCGTGTACGCCGGCTTGCCCTCGGCCCGCTCGAATCGCCACGCGCGCAGGCGCTCGAAGTGCTCCTCGTCGACAGGCGGGCCCGCTGGTTCGTCCGCCGCGCCGGCAGGGTGGCCGGCGGCGCGGGTGCCGCCCGCGCCCGTGCGCCGGCGCCCGCCGCGGCTCGCCTTGATCGGCGCGCGCACCGCCTGCTCGAGCGCCGCGTCGGGATCGCACACGTCGCAGCAGCGCCCGCTCGGCCGGCCCTGCTCGCGGTCGCCGAAGTGGTCGAGGATCTGGCGCCGGCGGCACTTCTGCTCGCTGCTCATGTACTGCTCGATCGAACGGTAGGAGTCCCAGCCGCGGTTCTTGGCCGCCCTGATCGCGTCGTTCGCCTTGCGCGGGCTGCCGCGGCCGGTCAGCCGCACGAGCAGGCCGTCGTGGCCCGCCGGCTCGAGCTCCACCGCGCCCGCGCGCTCGGCGATCGACAGCAGCACGCGATCGCGCTCGCCGAGCTCGCCGTGGCCGACCGTCGCGACGTCGTCGTCGGCGCCGCGCCGCAGGCGGGCGACGTAGGACTTGACGTCCTGCACGCTCGTCTCGCGCTCCTTGATGAACCTGATCAGGCGGCCCAGGTCCATGCGGGCCGCGAGCAGCAGCGCGCGCGCCGGGAGCCCGTCGCGCCCGCCCCTGCCGGCCTCCTGGTAGTACGCCTCGAGGCTCGTGGGCAGCGCCCAGTGCGCGACCGTGCGCACCTGCGCCTTGTCGACGCCCATGCCGAAGGCGTTCGTCGCGACGACGACCTCCGCGCGGTCCTCCATGAAGGCCGACTGGCTCGCGCGCCGCGCGTCGGGGCTCATGCCCGCGTGATAGGCGACTGTCGCGATGCCCGCCTGCGCGAGCCTGCCCGCCAGCTCGTCGGTGTCCTTGCGCGTGCCGCAGTACACGATCGCCGGGCGCGACTCGGCCTCGGCGAGCACGTGCAGCAGCGCCGCCCACTTGCGCGCGAGCGCACCCTTGCCCTCCACGCTGACCACGTCGAAGGCGAGGTTCGGCCGGTCGAAGCCGGAGCGGATCGACACCCAGTCGCGCAGCCCGAGGCGGGCCGCGATCTCCTCCGCGACGCGCGGCGTGGCCGTCGCTGTGGCGGCCATAACCGCCGGCCGCCCGCCCGCGCCGTGGCCGTTTCCCAGCGAGCCGATCGCGTCGTTCAGACGCAGGTAGTCGGGCCTGAAATCGTGACCCCACTCGGCCACGCAATGCGCCTCGTCGACGACGAACAGCGACACCTTGCGGCGCGCCAGGGCCGCGCGAAAGGCGCCCGAGGCAAAACGCTCCGGCGCCGCCAGCACGAGGCTCGTCTCGCCCGACTCGATCTCCCTGAGCGCCTGCTCGTTGTGGCCCTCCTCCATCCCCGACGCGAGCATCGTCGCGCGCACGCCCGCCTGCAGCAGCCGGCGCCACTGGTCGGCCATCAGCGCGATCAGGGGGCTCACGACGAGCACCAGGCCGCCGGTCGATCCCACATCGGCGGCCAGCGCCGGCAGCTGGTAGCAAAGCGACTTGCCGCCGCCCGTCGGCATCACGACCAGGCTGTCCCTACCCGCCAGCGCCGCTTGGACGGCCTCGCGCTGTCCCGGCCTGAACTCGTGCAGGCCGAAGCGTTCGAGCAGCTCCTCGGGCGTCGGGCTCGCGCCGCCGGCCTGAGGCAGCGTCGTCGTGGTCTCGCTCACCCCAAGAAGCTAGCGCTCGGCGCGGCTGCTCCACACGACGCGCGCCCCGCCGGCCGGAACGAGCGTGATCGCCCGCCGCCGGCTCCACTCGCCCGCGCGCCAGCGCCGGTCGCCGGGCAGGCGCGGCGCGAGCTCGCCGAGCATCGTGCGCAGCATCAGCTTCATCTCCAACTGCGCGAACGACGCGCCGATGCAGCGGCGGATGCCGCCACCGAAGGGGATCCACGCGAAGGTGTCGGGCCCATCCTGCAGGAAGCGCTCCGGCTGGAAGCTCTCGGGGTTGGCGTATACGCGGGGATTACGATTCGTCAAATAAATGGATGGGGTCACGCGCGTGCCCCGCGGGAGCGCGTAGTCCCCTACTTGCAGCTCCTCCTGCAACAGGCGCGCCACGATCGGCACCACCGGCCTGACTCGCAGGGTCTCGTTGACGACCGCGTTCATGTACTCCTCGCCTCCGCTGGCCGATCTTCGATCGGTCGCCTGTGCGTCGATCTCGGCCACCAGCCTGCGCAGCTTGTCCGGATGGCGCACCAGCCGCTCGACCGCCCACGCGACCGACGTCGCCGTCGTCTCGTGCCCGGCGAGCAGCAGCGTGACCAGCTCATCGCGCAGCTCGCCGTCGGTCATCGCCTGGCCGTCCTCGTCTCGCGCCTGCATCAGCAGCGAGAGGATGTCCGTGCGCTCGGCCAGGTCCTGCTGTGCGCGGCGGCGGGAGAGCTCCTCGTAGATCACCGCATCGAGCCGGTCGAGCGCGCGCCCGATCTCGCCCGGCGGGCGCTCGAAGGTCGGGCGACGGAGCGCGAACAGCACCATGCGCAGCGGGCTCATCGGCGCCAGCAACCCCCCGATCGCGCTCCTCAGCGCGTCCATGCGCTCGGCTTCCACGCCGAACACCGCGCGCAGGATCACCTCCAGCGTGATCGCGCGCGTGCGCTCCTGCAATCGCATCGGCGCTCCGAGCGGCCACGTCGCCATGTCCCTGCGCGTCGCATCGACGATCGTCTCCTCGTACTCGCGCATCCGCTCGCCGTGAAACGGCGGCAGCAGAAGCTTGCGCTGGCGCATGTGCTCGGGTCCAGTCAGCACGATCACCGAGCTCGGGCCCATCACGGGCCTGACCGGCGAGTTGCCGGCGGCCGACGGCGCGACCTCGGGCGGCGCCGTGAAGACCGTCTTGACCGACTCTGGATCGCTGATCATCACGAGCTTCATTCCGCTCGGGAAGAACGTCAGCGTGAACGCCTCCCCCAGCTTGCGCGCGCAGCGGTCCATCACCCACGTCGGCGCGATCGCCCACGCGAGCGTCTGCACGAGCGCCGGCGCCCGCGGGCCCGGCGGAAGCTCGCCCGGGCGCCGGCCGGTCTCTGCTCGCGCGCCGCCCTCACCTACGGGCAAGCTCGCGTCGCTCGCCGCGACGTCGGGGCTGTGCTCTCGCGAAGTCGCCGTCGCCGGATCGGCTGCAGCCATCCCCTACAAGCTACCGCGTGTGCCGCGGCGACCGCGTATCACGCGTTCGCTCGCCTCTTGCGCTGCCAGCGCCTGCACGAGTCGCTCGTTGGCCTGTTCGGCGTGCTCGCGAGTCAGAGACGGCGCTCGCTGCGTCAGGTGTGCGACGAGCATGCGCGCGGGCAGCACGCGCACGCCCTTGCGTCGCGCCAGCGGCCTGTCCACCCACGCGCGGCTGTACACGAGCAGCGGCTCTACGTTCGCGCCGGTCACTCCCTCGATCGCCTTGCGCTGCGCCTGCGCCTGGCGGATCGTCGCCCCGTGCACGCGTCCCACCCGCACCGGTCCCGGGTGGCTCTTCGTCTCTACGGTGAACACGCCCGCGGGGCCGATCAGGATGTGATCGACGTTGCCGCGGCCGAGGCTCGCGTCGTGGATCACGCGCCATTCGCTGGCGGGCAGCGTCTCCAGCAGCTCCCCCACGTGCTCCTCGGCGCTCGCCCCGCGGTCGCGTCGCTCCACGAGCGGCAGCACGTAGCGCGAGATCACGAACATGCTCGCCAGCAGCGCGACCTCGGAGGCCAGGAAGCGCTCGTCGTGCAGGCCGAACGCACGGCCGAGCAGCGCCGTGGCGACCGCCAGCACGCCCAGCGTCGCGAGCGTGCGCAAGCGCAAGCGCTTGACGGTCGCCCGCGCATGTTGTCCGGCTGTACGGCTGGTTGGATCGCCGACTACGTGCATCGCCTGCCCTTCCTATCCCTCGCTACTCATTCTCTCACGTCGCTCATCGACCTTCTCCGCCGCGTGCCTTGAGGGCTGCGCCCCGTGAGAGGAAATTCCCCCAAAAAGCGTGGAGCTCTGCCCGATCTCCTAAAGCAGCCCAGCGGGCGCGCCGAAGCCCACAACAGATCGCGATCGCCTCGATCAAGCGCCTCATCACGGACGCTCGAGATGTCCGAAGACCACGAACACTCCCACGATTCCCAGACGTCGCCTGAGTCCGACGTCTGCCTTCTGCTGCGCGCGCATGCCGAGTCGCGCTGGCTCAGCCAGCAGGTCGTACCGGTGCTGCGCGAGATCGAGGAGCGCGATGCGCTGCCCGACGAGCAGCTCGGTGCCGCGCTCGCGTATCTCGAGGTGCTGTGGATCGAGGCCTGCGCGCGCGCCGCCGAGACCGACGCCACGCGGATCGAGCTCGACGCACGCGGTCCCGGCGACGACCACACGCTCTACGAAAAGGCCTGCCGCTACCACGCCGCGGCGCGCCGCCTGCGCTGCTTGATCGCCCGGCGCGTGTCGCGGCTGCTCGCCGTGCCGCCCGACGGCTCGCGGCACGCCCATCGACGGATCATCGCCCGACCGATCGAAGATCGGCGAGCGAGCTCCTGAGCCGATCGCATACGCTCCCGCGCGTGCCACCGCGCTTCGACCTGCAATCGCATTCCACGCACTCCGACGGCGCGCTGCCCGTGGGCGAGGTGGTCGAGCGCGCCGCCGCGGCCGGCGTCGAGCTGCTCTCGCTGAGCGACCACGACACCGTCAGCGGCGTCTCCGAGGCGATCTCCGCGGGCGAGCGCCTCGGCCTGCGCGTCGTCCCGGCCGTCGAGATCTCGGCCGTCGACGAGGGCGCGCCGGTGGGACGCGAACTGCACATCCTCGGATACGACATCGACTACACCGGCCCGCTGCTCACCGAGCGGCTCGCCGCCTTTCTGGCGGACCGCGAGCACCGCACGCTTCGCATGGCCGCGGCCCTGCGCGAGGTCGGCTTCGAGCTCGACGAACGTCAGATCCGGTCGCGTATCGACGAGGGTCAGCCGATCGGCCGCCCCCATCTCGCCGAGGCCGTGCTCGCCGCCCCCGCCAACGGCGCCCGGCTGAAGGACGAGCAGATCGACGACATCGGCTCGCTGATCCGTGGCTATCTGATCGAGGGCAAGCCCGCCTTCCGCCTGCGCCGGACGCCGACGGTCGCCGAGGCCGTCGAGGCGATCCACGACGCAGGCGGCGTCGCGATCTGGGCGCACCCTTTCTGGGACGTGTCCGAGCCCGACGAGGTGCTTTCCAGCATCGACCGCTTCCGCGAGCTCGGCATCGACGGCGTCGAGGCCTTCTACGTGACGCACACCCAGGAGCAGACCGAGCTGCTCGCCGAGCGCTGCGCCGCGCTCGGCCTGCTCAGCACCGGTTCCTCCGATTTCCACGGGCCCGAGAACCGCCTCTTCTCGCGCTTCCTGGCGTTCGAGACCTACGGGCTCGAGCCGAACCTGGGACCGATCGTCGCCTAGGAACTACGCCGGGCGTGCAAGCAGCGCCTCGAGTCGGTAGCCGAGCGCCTCCAGCGCGAGTTCCTCGGAGACGTTCACCTGCAGCCGCAGGCGCGTGTCGGCGACCAGCTCGATCGCCTCGCGCAGCGAGCGCCCGTCGCGATCGCGCGCGTCCTCGTCGAGCTGCTCTCGGCGATCGACCGCGTAGGCGAGCTCGGGAGCTCCTTCGCTGACGCACAGCATGTCGCGCAGCCACAGCTCTGCCAGGCGCAGCGTGAGGTCGAGCGCCTCGGTGCGTGCGCGCCGCTCGCCTCGCCGCTGGGCCTCGAGCGCTTCGCGCTCATAGCGTTTGCGCTCCTTCGAAGGGACCAGCTCGAGCTCGTCGGCCAGCCGCTCCCGCGCGCCCTCGCCGGCGCTCGCGCCCGCGGCCTTGGCGGCCTCGAGCATCGCCATCCAGGGGCGCGTGGCGCTGCTGCCCGCGAGCGCCGCGCGCACGAAGCCCTCGGCGCTCGCACGCAGCGCCGCGCCCTCCCCGCTCGCAAGGCGCGCCGCCAGGCGCGCGTCGCCGAGCGCCAGCCGCGCGCACGCGTGCGCCCGCTCGCCCTGCGCATCGCCAAGGCCCTCGGCGATGCGCCCGGCGGGAAGCGGATCGAAGCGCACGGGCTGACAGCGCGAGGCGATCGTCGCCAGCACGTCCTCGCGGCGGTCGGTCAGCAGCAGCAGGTGGACGAAGTCCGGCGGTTCCTCGAGCGTCTTCAGCATGCGGTTGGCCGCCTGGTCGTTCATCGTGTCGACGGCCTCGATCACGAACACCCTCCGGGCCGATTCAAACGGCGTGCGCGTCGCGGCGGCGACGACCGGCTCCTCGATGTCCGCCACCAGCATCTCCGCAGCGCCCGATGGCGTCACCCACGTCAGGTCGGGGTGCGACCCGTGCGCGATCCGCTCGGCCACCCCGGCGGCGTCGCGCGCGCCGTCGGCCAGCAGCGCCGCGGCGAAGGCCCGCGCGATCGAGCGCTTGCCCGTGCCCGCAGGACCATGGAAGAGATACGCGTGCGACGGGCTGCCCTGCGCGCGCAGCGCCGGTGCGAGCACGGCGCGCGCGTGCGGGTGCGCGTCGATGCCCGGAAGCGCGGCGCCTGGATCATCTGACGTGCCCGCCGTAGGGTGGCCGGTGGGGTCCGGAGCGCGATCGGAGATGCTCACGCCGGCCATCGTAGAGGCGCTACGGTCCCGGGGTGGCCCGCGGCAGGCTGATCACGATCGAGGGACTGGACGGCGCGGGAAAGTCAACGCTCGCCCACGCGCTGCTGGAGGCGATCGCGGCGCTCGGGCACCCGGTGCAGCTGCTGCGCGAGCCCGGCGGCGTGGACGTGTCCGAGCGCATTCGCGCGCTCGTCAAGGACCCCTCGCTGAGCATCTCCGCGCGCACCGAGGCGCTGCTGTACGCGGCCGCCCGCGCGCAGCTCGTCGAGGAGCGCCTGCGGCCGCTGCTGCGCGACGGCCTGCTCGTGCTGCTCGACCGCTACGTCGACTCATCGCTCGCCTATCAGGGCGCCGGACGCGCGCTGGGCGTCGAGCAGGTGCGCGAGATCAACCGCTTTGCCACCGGCTCGCTGGACCCCGACCGCACGCTGCTCCTGCGCATCTCGCCGATTGAAGGCCGAGAGAGGCAGCTCGAGCGCGCCGAGCGACCCGACCGGCTGGAGAGCGAGGGCGCCGGCTTCTTCGCCGAGATCGCAGCCGCCTACGACGAGCTCGCGCGCGCCGAGCCCGAGCGGATCCGCGTCCTCGACGCCACCCAGCCGCCCGAGCGCGTGCTCGCCGACGCGCTCGCCGAGCTCGCGGACCTGCTCGCATCGCCGGCTCCCGCGCGTGGCTAGCATGGGCACGGCCATGACGAGCCCGGCAATGCAGCGGCGGCGAAACCGACTTCTCAGGCGCGTCCCAGCGCTCCTTGCCACGATCGCCTGCCTGGTCGCGACGGGCTCGCCTCAACTGCTCGGCAGCGCCGGCGCGGCCGCGCCTACGAGCGCTGCCGCGACGCCCGCCCAACCGGCGCCCGCCTCGGCCAGGCCCCAGAACGGTCTCGACGCGACCAGCAGCGTCGCGCCGAGCAACGCCGGAGGCACGAGCGCGCCCGCCGCAAGCACCGCGACCCCCACGACCACCTACGCGCCGTCCAACGGCACCGCCCTCCCGAGCACGACCCCCGGGGCGACACCGGGCACCACGCCGGGCACAGCGGCACCGGGAGCCGCGGCGAGCACGCCGCCGGTCAGCACGCCGGCGACGTCCGCAGCTCAGCCCGCAGCGCCGGCCCAGGGCCGCACGACGGCCAAGAAGGGCGATCGCTCGCTATCTACCGGCGCGATCGTGATCGCGGCGCTGGCCGCCCTGCTGGTGCTCGTATGCGCCGCTTGGGGCATCGCGCGGCTCACCGCCTTCGAACCGCGCTGGTCGATCTCGCTGCGTCATTCGATGGCCGAGGCGGGCTTCCGCGTGTCCGCCACCTGGTCGGAATTCACCGACTGGGTGCGGCTCGGGCACTGACCGCCGGGCAGCTCCGCCGGGTCGCTCCTCGGGCCGCCGAGCGCCCGGATCCGAGGGCTCCTGCCGCTATCATTTAAGCAGCGGGCGAGGCCCGCTCAGCTACCTCCCAAAGGTCCGTCCGATGCGAGGCGGATCATTCGGTGTTACCCCCAAAAACACCGTATTTATGCCGCATTTTGAGATTTTCTCGCGGCCGAGCAAGAGGAGGAAGGTCGATGGAAAGCAGCCCGCAGACAGCACTCGCTCAGGATCTCCAGCACGGCAGGGCGCTGTCGATCAGTCGTCTCTTCACGACGCGGGGGAAGCATCCGTTTGACGCGATCGATTGGGAGCTGCGCGACGCGCACATCGGCCACGGCGACCGGGTGGCCTTCGAGCAGCGGGACGTCGAGTTTCCCAAGAGCTGGTCGCAGAACGCCACGAACATCGTCGCCCAGAAGTACTTCCGCGGCCAGCTCGGCTCGCCCGCGCGTGAGCACTCGGTCAAGCAGATGATCTCGCGCGTGGCCGGCACGATCGCCGTGTGGGGCAACGAGCGCGGCTACTTCGCCTCCGACGAGGACGCCGAGGCCTTCGAGCACGAGCTGACGCACATCCTGCTGCACCAGATGGCCGCCTTCAACTCGCCCGTGTGGTTCAACGTGGGCTTCGAGGAGCACCCACAGTGCTCGGCCTGCCAGCCTTATCACGCCCTCGTCTCCACCCCGCGCGGGATGGTTCCCATCGGTGAGCTCGTCGAGGGAGACCACATTGGCCACGAGGTCTACGACGCCAATGGGACGACTCACGTCCTCGCCACCAAGGCGAACGGACGAAAGCGCGTCCTTCGTGCGCGTCTGCGGAACGGGAGCTTCGTAGAAGCGACACCCGACCACGTCGTCAAGGCGGTCGCCGAGCGTCGCACTCAGCCCGCATGGCTGCGAATGGATCAACTCAGCGTCGGAATGCGGATGCACCTGCACCCCCACCGCGCCAAGGTGGCTGATCCGATCCGCATCGCGGTCGGCGCAGGCGTCGACGCATCGCCCCTTGAGGAGCTCACGGAGCTTGATCGAGTCGAGGTGGCCGAAGCTGCGCTCGCTGGATGGCTGCAGGCGGACGGCTTCGTCGGTCAGTACACAGGAACGAATCGCTCGCTCACGATCGAGTTTCAAGTGGCCAATGACGACGAGTTCGACTGGGTCACAAAGAACCTAGACGTTGTCTTTCCCGAAGTTCACCGCAAGGTTCGCGACGCGGATACACAGCAGGTGCGAGTCCGTCGCGTCCGTCTTTATGGCGAGGTGATTCGTGAGTTCGTGGAGCGCTGGGACCTCCTAGCGCGTGGCACCGAGATACGCGTTCCCCAGCGACTCTTCACCGCGACACACGACGAGATCGTGGCCTACCTGCGCAGCCTCTTCCAGGCCGACGGGTATGTCTCGGTTCGTCGTGGTCGGGATTATGAGAACGCTCGCGTCGGATTCGCCGTCATCGGCGAGCGCTGGACAGAGGACGTGCAGCTGCTACTCAGCGTGTTGGGCATCTATTCACGACGGACGCAAAAAACTGAGAAGCGCAGCAACCGTCATGACATGCATGAGCTTGCAATCTCGATCGGCTCCGAGCGAGCACGCTTCGCCGAGCTGGTTGGCTTCGTCGGACACGAGAAGTCACAAAAGCTGCTCGAGTCCCTGGAGCTACGCAACCCGAAGCGCTGCCCCGACCTCCGCGAGGAGGAGATCGTCGCGATCGACGACCTCGGTGAAATGGAGGTCTACGACATCCAGACGAAGTCGGGTGAGTACCTCTCCAACAACGTCGCGGTCCACAACTGCTTCATCCTCAGCGTCGAGGACACGATGGAGTCGA
>DATHGU010000252.1:0-3629 GCA_035317495.1 Solirubrobacteraceae bacterium | reverse complement strand
GCAGGCGCGGGTCGAATTGGATTGCCAGCTTGCGGAACCGTAGGCGGGTTTGCTTGTCTAAAACGTCGCACGCGAGCGACGTTTTCCCGGCGCTGCGGCTACATGGGGATGCAGGACAGAAGCTGTTCTATGCGTGACATTTTCGCCCAGGGCGCGGAGGTCGCACGCGACCTGATGACGTCACCAACCGAGGCCCTGCTGATGGAAATGCTGCAAAGCGCGCAGGAGCTAGACAGCCTGACGCCCACGGAGCACGGCGACTTACGTGCCAAGGCGCTCGCGATTGCGGAACGCACTGACGACAGCGGCAACAGACCGGCTCCCACAACCTGATTCTCGGCAAGTTCCAGACGTTCACGAGCTACGGTGGGATCGCCGCCGGCTGGTTCAGCTCCATCAAGGCTCCCTATGCCTCAGTGACCGGCGGCATATCCAACACGGCGAACGGCGTCTGGTCCTCGGTCAACCGGTGGCACCGCCAACGTAGCCAGCGGCTACGGCGCCACGGTCAGCGGGGGTAAGTCCAATGAAGCAAGTGGTGGCGGCGGTGAGTCCTCGGTCACCGGCGGGTACGGCAACCGAGCCAGTGGCCCCTGGGCCTCCGTTAGCGGGGGCATAAGCAACACGGCCAGCGGGCAAGTCGCCTCAATCAGCGGCGGCTCGACTAACAGCGCGGAAGGCGAAGCCAGCGTAGTCAGCGGCGGCGTCTTGAACATTGCGAGTCGCTATGGGGCCTCTGTCGGTGGCGGCTATACGAACAAGGCCGAAGCATTCTATGCGTCCATCTTCGGTGGCAAAGAACTGACCGCGAAAAACGAATACGAAGCCATCCCATAGCCGGGTAGAACGGAAACGCAGCCGGGTGGTGGTCTGTGCGCCGCACCGCGCGGGCCACCATCCGTCATCGGCGCGCTGCTGGTGATGGTCGGCTTGATCGGCTACGCGCGCAGGGAACGCAGTATGAGACGCCGGCCAATGACCTGCAATTGAAGTACGGTGGGACAGTGCAGTCCGGCATCACACACACGCGAGATGGCGACCTGCGAGCGGTTGCCGAGATCGTTGCCCAGGACGCGCCGTACGTCGCCAACGTTCTGCGAGAGAGCCGCCTTGAAACCTGGTACGAGACCGACGAGCGCGACGTGGAGTGGCACGAACTGATCATGGACGACGACGAAGCTCGCCACTGGGCAAGGAAGTGCCTTGTCGGGCGGCTGACCGTTCCAAACGACCCCGGCGCGTATGAGACCTTGATAGAAGACAGCGGGGCAGCCGAGCGGGCCTTTGGCAAAGTGCTCGGGGACCTGGAGGACTTGCAGATAGTCGAGGCCGATACCGGGGCGCTTGCCGCTCAGGAGCCGTCGTCGCCTGTGCGTTGCCAATCGTGGAACGGGCTTTGGTTTCGGTCGGGCACGGAGCGAACCGTTGCCGAAGCGCTCGATCGCGCGAACGTTCTTTTCGCCCCGAACGCGTCGGTTCGGCTCGGGATCACGCAGGATCACCGCGATAATTTGGAGCCCGATTTCTTGGTCATCGCGGACGGCAAGGTGGGCGTGCTGGAAGTCGATGGTCCGTGGCACACCCCCGCGACCGCCCATGTCGAGCACGAGCGGGACCGTCGATTTCAGGAGCATGGAATAGCCGTGGTTCAGCGGTTCGGCGCGAAGGAATGCCTGGACGTACCTGACGACGTCGTCACGAGGTTTCTTCGACTGCTTCGCCTCAACGGATAACGCCCGGTGACGCCGTATTCATCGGAGGGCAAGAGCGCCGCACAAGTCCTGAGGGACTACGAGGCCCGCCTGCTTGACGCCGACTATGGCGGCTCCACAACCGACTACTTGCACGCCGCCATCATGGTCAAAGCGGCGCAGGAACAGCGACGGTGGGCCAAGGTCGCCGCCATCGCCGCGTGCGTCAGCGTGGTGGTCGCTGTGGTCGCGCTGATCATCGCCAGCCTGGCTGGCTGACGCTAGACGCCGCGACTGACACCGACGCCGGCACGACAGCCGGCAGTCCGGCAGACCCTCCCGTGTAACTAACGGCGATTCGCAGGCCGAACCGCAAAACTGGCACGAATCCTGGCACAAACGCCTGCCAAAACCCCTATTTGTGCCTTGCTAGTGCGGTTTCCGGCGAACCGGCACCATAGGCGCAGCATATATCGCCGCCCGCGAATCGCCGCCCGTGCCGACGGTCCTCTAGGGTGAGCGGCCGATGCGCGCCGTCACCTTCCAGGCTCCGGGCGAGGTGCTCGTGGAGGACGTCCGCGAGCCGCAGCTCGTCGATCCCGCCGACGCGATCGTGCGCATCGACGCGAGTGGCGTGTGCGGCTCGGACCTGCACATCTACCACGGTCGCGTGAAGATCGAGCCCGGCTTCACGATCGGGCATGAGTACGTCGGCACTGTGATCGCAGCCGGCGAGGACGTCCGCGAGGTCGCCGTCGGCGACCGCGTGCTCGGCTGCTTCCAAAGCGCCTGCGGCCGCTGCTTCTTCTGCCGGCGCGGCGCCTTTCACAAGTGCGAGGAATCGCGCACGTTCGGCCATGGCGCGGCGCTCGGCTCGCTGCCGGGCACCCAGGCCGAGCAGGCGCTCGTGCCGAACGCCGACCTCGTCCTGCGCCGCGTGCCGCAGGGCATGAGCGACGACGTCGCGCTGTTCGCCGGCGACGTGATGGGGACCGGCTACCACGCTGTCGTCGAGAGCGGCCTGCGCCCCGGTGACGTAGCGGCGGTCCTCGGCCTGGGGCCGGTCGGCCTGTGCGCGGTTCAGGCGGCGCTCGCCGTGGGCGCGGCGCAGGTGATCGCCGTCGACAGCGTGTCCGAGCGCCTGGCGATGGCCGAGTCCTTCGGCGCCCGGCCGGCGCACCTGACCGACGATGACCCGCGAGCCGCCGCGCGCGAGGCCAGCGAAGGGCGGGGCGTGGACGTGTGCATCGATGCGGTCGGCGACCCGCGCGCGCTCGAGCTGGCGCTGCGCCTGACGCGCAAGTGCGGCACCGTCCAGGCGATCGGGGTGTACGCCGAGCGCTGCGAGGTGCACATGGGCCTGTTGTGGATCAAGGCCCTGCGGCTCTGCTCGGGTCACGCGAACGTGATCGGACACGTTGACAGCGTGCTCGCGCTGATGTCCGCCGGGCGCCTGGACCCGAGCCCGCTCGTCACCCACCACATGAGCCTCGAGCAGGCGCCCGAGGCGTACGCTCTGTACGACCGCCGCGAGGCGCTTAAGATCGTGCTCAACCCGTAGAGACCGCCGAGGAGGAGACCGCATGACCGCAGCCGCCGACACAGCCACCGCACTCCCCGACGCGCTCGGTGCGCCCGCGCGCGAGTTCCTCGCTCGACCGCAGCTGCTGTTGATCGGCGACGAGCGCCTGGAGGCAGCCGACGGGCGCACCTTCGTCACGCTCGACCCCTCGAACGGGCAGGAGATCGCGACGGTCGCGCATGCGGGCCCGGAGGACGTCGAGCGCGCCGTGCGCGCCGCGCGCGCGGCGCTCGAGGAGGGGCCATGGGCGACGCTGGCGGCGTCCGGGCGCGAGCGGCTGATGAACGCCCTCGCCGACGCGATCGAAGGGCACGCCGAGGAGCTCGCTCAGATCGAGTCGCTCGACAACGGCAAGC
>DATHGU010000251.1:0-2925 GCA_035317495.1 Solirubrobacteraceae bacterium | reverse complement strand
CGCGGTCTTGGGACCGTGGCTGTTCGTCCGGGGCGGCCTGGAGGCTCGTGCGATTCGTCGTCGAGCTGGAGGTCGCCGTGATCAGCAAGGAGGATTGGATGGATATCAGGGCCCTGCAGCGCCAGGGGTATTCCTATTCGGAGATCGGGCGGCTGGTGGGCCGCGATTGGCGCACCGTGAAGCGATATTTGGAGCATGGCGCCCAGCCGGTCTATCGCCGTCCTCGCACGCCCTCGATGCTCGACCCGCACAAGCCGCTGATCGACCAGTGGCTCGCCGCGGAGCCCAGGCTGCTGGCGACGCGGATCCACCAGGACCTGGTCCGCGACTACGGTTTCAGCGGCAGCTATGACGTCGTGCGCCGGTATGTCGAACGGGCGCGCCCGAGGCCCAGGGAAACGCCGGCGGAGCGTTTTGAGACGGCGCCTGGGCATCAGGCGCAGATCGACTGGTCCCACGAGCAGCCGATTCGCACGAGCGCGGGGCTGGAGCTGCCGCTGTTCTGCTTTCACATGGTCCTCGGCCATTCGCGGGACTCGTTCTGTGCGTTGACGGGCTCGCAGGATCTCGTGACGTTCTGGGCGTGCCACCGCCGCGCGTTTGAGCATTTCGGCGGTGTCCCGCGCGAGCTGCTCTATGACCGCACCAAGACCGTGATCCGGAGCCACATCGGCCGCGACGTCGGTGTCGGCGAGCGGGTGTTTCATCCGGAGGCGCTCGCGAGTGCGCACCACTATGGGTTCGCGATGCGTTTGTGCCGGGCGCGCCGTCCGCAGACGAAAGGCAAGGTCGAGTCCGACGTTCCCTACGTGCGCGAGCGCCTGTTCCGGGCGCACCGCTTCTCAAGCTATGAGCAGGCCAACGAGGAGTGGTTCTCCTGGAACGAGCAGGTCGCCCGGCGGCGCGTGCACGGCACCCATGGCGAGGTCGTCGCCGTCCGCGCCGAGCGCGACCGTGCTGCGCTGCTTGAATGCCCGCCCTCGCCCTATCTGGTCGTGGAGCGCACGACCCGGGTCGTCGCGCGGGATGGGCTGTTCAGCTTCCAGGGACGCCGCTACGCGGTCCCGGACGCGAAACCCGGCGAGCGGGTCGAGCTGCTGCTCGGCGCTCAGGAGATCGAGGCCTACCGCATCACCGACGGCGAACGCCTGGCCCGCCACACGCGCTCCGGTCCCGCGCAGGTGCTCTCCGACCCGCAGGAGGGTTCGGTGCCGCTCGCCGCGGTGCTCGCAGCCCTGCCCGACCCGGAGGTCCACAAGCGGCCCCTCGCGCGCTATGAGGCGGCGATCCATGGGTGAGCTGATCACAGAGCGCGTCGCGCGCAACGCCCGCGAGCTCAAGCTCCTCGGGCTCGCCGAGACCGCTGATGAGATGGTCGACCGCGCCGAGGCAGCGAAGCTCGGCTACCGCGAGTTCCTGGACCTCGTGCTCGAGACCGAGGTCGGGGTGCTCGAAGGCCGTCGCTACGCCTCCAGGCTGAAGCTCTCCGGGCTGCCGCATCACAAGACCCTGGAGGAGTTCGACGCCTCCTTCCAACCCCAGCTGGACCCCAAGCGCCTCGCCGAGCTGCGCTCGCTGCGCTTCATCGAGCGTCGCGTCTGCGCGCTGCTGCTCGGCCCGCCCGGCGTCGGCAAGAGCCACATCGCGGTCGGCCTGGCGATGGACGCCCTCAGAGCCGGCTACCTCGTGCGCTACACCACGCTCGACGACCTGATCGCGGACCTGCGAGCCGCCGAGAAGCTCGGCAACCTGCGCCAGAAGCTCGCGCAATTCCAGCGCCCGCACCTGCTGGTCTGCGATGAGGTCGGCTACCTGCCGCTGGAGCCCGCCGACGCCAACCGCTTCTTCCAGGTCATCAACCGCCGCTACACCCGCTCATCGACGATCGTCACCTCCAACAAGCGGGTCTCCGAGTGGGCGACCCTGCTCGGCGATGAGATCCTCGCCACCGCGATCCTCGACCGACTCCTGCACGACGCCGAGGTGCTCACGATCAACGGCCCTTCCTGGCGGCTACGCGGCCGCACAGAGATCCTCAACGACACCCCCAACCCCAACGGCCAGCCACAGCCCGTCGAGGAGACGCCGCGACGCAAACGCGGCAGCTGACCGCCCATCCGACCTACATTTTTCGACGCCGATCCACCTACATATTTGGACGCCGATCACACGACATTTTTCAACGCCTATTGACAGCCGGGTCGCTCAAAGCGCGCGTAGCGCGCCGTGTCCATGTGCAGCAGGTCACCCGGACACGGCCACTCGTAGCGGCGCGCGGCATCCCGAGGCCGACTCGGACGGCGTGAGAGTCCGTGGCGGTGAAGCACCTTCCAAACCGTCGAGTGCGGATGACCTGTCTGGCCGGCGATCAACCGCGGCCCCCAGCCGGTGCGCCGCCGCGCCTCGCAGATCCCCTCCTGAGCCGCTCGATCAAGCAGCCTGGGAGAGCAATCAGGACGACTGCACCGATCGGCAGCCCACGCCAATGAGTGTCGCTTCTGCGCAGAAGCGACGCGATATCGATGCCACCAGTGATGGGCTGTCGCCGGCGAGACACCCAACGACGAAGCTGCCTGCCTGAACGTGCATCCCTGCTCGATCGCTTCGCACAGCGCCAAGCGTCCAGCCGGTCCGAGCTTCGCTCTACCGTGGATCTGCATCCGGGTCCTCCTGGGAAGTGAGTTCTCGTAGACCCACAGCCTGGGATGAGGCCCGGATGCCTCCTCAGCTGTTCACAACGTATGTGGGCAGGTCAGCTAGCGGAGCTCAGCGCCTGCCCCGGGGGTGCCATCAGATCCTCCAGCCTCCGTGGCACTCCTGACCGACAAACGGCCGCGACAACCGGCACCCGCCGGTTTCGGTGGAGAAACCCGACGGGCCGCATACGGCCTCGACGTCAGCCGGAGGTGCATCGGCGAGCTGTCC
>DATHGU010000250.1:0-2292 GCA_035317495.1 Solirubrobacteraceae bacterium | reverse complement strand
CTGCTGCTCCACAGAGGGACGAGGGAACGACCCATCTCGAGCGAGCTGATCGAGCACGCGCAGGCGAGGCCCCGCGCGACGTCAGATTCGTCGCCTGCCCGAGCGACTCACGGCCCGGCCGGAACTCTGCTGCGTCCGTCGCCGTTTGAGCTCTGCAGGGTACTCGCTGACCGGCTGCTGACCGGGCCCTGCAGGAATCGCCATACCGACAGCGGCGCCATGACGGTGAGGATCAACGCACTGGCGGCGCACCACTCACAGATCGCGTGAATCGAGTAGACCTCGCGATACGTGAGGTACGCGCTGAAGGCGAAGCCTATGAGGACGAATGTCATCGCCGTGAACCTCGTCGTCTCGCTCTGCGGGCGCAGCAACAACGCCAGGATCGCGACGTAGCCAAGCAGCCCGATCAGCGCTACGGGCATCCCGGCGAACTCCGCGTAGACCGACGTCTGCACCTTCTCGCAGCTGCCGCCGGTGGTACAGACGGGCATCACACCGGCGTAGTGGACATACGTCAGGTAGCTGGCGACGCCCAGACCGGTCATCGTCAGCACGATCAACACACCCCTCAGACCGCGGGCGCTCATCGTGAGCGGCTCCGGCAAGTTCGCTCGACGCTCATGGCCGCGAAGTCGAATGGACAAGCCTGGCAATCGCCTGGTCGAAGGGAGCGGAATCGGTGAACGAACTTGGTTCCAGCCGGCCCATCTGGCCGCCGGAGATCCCGATCAGAAACGCGGGCGTCCCACCCAAGCCGCTCGCACTGGCCGCCTGCGCATCGCTCACCACTTGACCGGCGAGGGCTGAGTTGCCGCGATCGCTTGCCCAGCGGGAGAGATCCAGTCCCGGCACCTGTCTCGCGACCTGCGCGATGAACCCTTCTGTGACATATCCCGAGCCCTCTTCTCCCTGCTCTCGGTAGAAGGTCTCGACGAAGTTCCATAGCTTGCCCTGCTTGCCCGCGGCGAGCGCGGCGAGCTGCTGGGCCGCGAAGACTTCCGGGTCGCGCGTGGCGGTCTGCAGCGAGCGGTATTCGACCTTCAGCTTGCCCGTGTGCACCCACTTGGCCACGATCGATGGGAGCGCTTGGGTCGAGAACGATCTGCACACCGGGCACTGGAGATCGCCGAAGTACTGGAGCGTCACGGGAGCCGTCGCTCGCCCCAGCACATTTCCGCCCTGGGGAACGCCTCTCAGAAGCGTCGTCACGTCGCTCACCGCGGCCCTCGACTGGGCGGAGCCAGGGGTGAGCTTTTTGGAGGCGCCGGCCGACACGATCAGCACCAGCACGATGCCGCACGCCACGAGCGCCGAGATGATCCCCAGCAGTCGCAGTCGCTTTCTTCTGAGCGTCCTCGCGGCCTCTGCCTGTTCGAGCGCCCGGCGCTGCCGGCGCCCCTGCTCGCGGCGCTGCTTGCGGGTCATGCTGCGTGGCTCCGTCCGCATGTCACGCCCCCCACGCCGGCCTGCTCGGAGGATCCTCGCCCGGGTGACGCGGGAAGGCGCGCCGGTCTCGGTCACCGGAGTCTCGACGCGGGCCTCCGGCGACCGCGCGTGACCGATTCGACATCTCGCCGCGCAACAGGACGTCGAGCCATGCATCTACGTCCTCGGGTCTGCTCGAGGCGACTAGCAGCGTTCCCGGGGCGGTCGTCGCGACGACCTCATCGATGTCCGGAAAGCGCGCGAGCAGGCGCCGGCGGGCGGCGGTGAAGTCGCGCGTGATCGAGAGCCCGGGGACGGTAATCCTGCAAAGCCTCTGCGTCGGCGCGCGCGGCGCCGTGACCGCCGGCCCTTCGCGGTGCTCGGTGTTATGCCGGTCGCCCAGCCCGCGTCGGCGCGCGCTCAGGAGGCGACCGAGAAGAGTCGGGCCTTGTGAGCGGCTCATGCCCTCACGCCCTGAGCGGAGGCCGCCGACACGCCGGCGGCTCGATCGCTGATCGCGTGGTCTGTTTGCATCGCTCGCCCGAGACCGTGGAGCATTCGCCCGAAGACGGTGCGGTGGATCGGATACAGCAAGTACCAGTACGCGAGCCCCACCCAACCGGCGGGATCGAACACGGTCGTCTGACGCACGACGGTCTCGCGGCCATTGGCCTCGACCTCAAACTGCAGCCAAAGCCGGCCGGGTAGCTTCGTCTCAGCCGCTAGGCGCAGCAAATGATCCGATTCGAGGCGCTCGACTCGCCAGAAGTCAACGGCGTCGCCGATTCTGAGCTTCTGCGGATCGCGGCGTCCGCGACGTAGTCCGACGCCGCCGCGCACGCTGTCGAGCAGGCCACGCAGCTT
>DATHGU010000249.1:0-4669 GCA_035317495.1 Solirubrobacteraceae bacterium | reverse complement strand
CGTGGCCGCGCAGATCCGCGGCAACACGCGCTTGGAGGTCGGCTGGACGGTCGCCGCGAGCGTGATCCTGCTCGCGCTGGCCGTGCTGACCTTCGCCAAGCTCTCCTCGATCCAGGACCCGGCCAACTCGAGCCCCGGCGGCGACAAGCTGGCAGGCAGCAGCGGCCCGCTTTACGCGAGCTCCGAGCGCAAGCTGCCGCCAAACGGCAAATCGCTGAACATCCAAGTGATCGGCCGTCAGTACATCTGGCAGTTCATCTACCCCGGCGCGAGCGAACCCGACGGGCTCGGCGCACCGTACTCATACGAGCAGCTGGAGGTCCCGACGAACACGACCGTCACGCTGGACATCGTCTCGGCGGACGTCGTTCACTCGTGGTGGATCCCCGCGCTGGGAGGAAAGTTCCAGGCGGTGCCTGGCTACCACAACTACACGTGGTTCAAGGTCGAAAAGCCGGGCGTCTACCGGGGCCAGTGCGCGATCCTCTGCGGGCGGGGGCACGCGCGCATGATCGCAACCGTCAAGGCGGTCCCCCCTGCGCAGTTCGACCAGTGGCTCTCCTACCAGAAGACGCTGATCAAAGAAGCCAACGAGCAGGCGAAGGTCGCGCGCGCCAAACTGAACGCCCAGACGGGCGCCGGACAGGTTGAGAACCCCTAGGACATAGAGGAAGCCAGACCCAGCAAATGGCCACCCAGCTCGCCCCAGTCCCCCAGATAGCGACCCACCGCGTCGAGCGCCCGGCGCGCGGCTGGACGAGTTGGATCACGACAACCGATCACAAGCGCATCGGGATCATGTACATGGTCACGACCTTCGTGTTCTTCTGCCTGGGCGGCGTCGAGGCGCTGCTCATGCGCCTACAGCTCGGAGCGCCCAACAACACGCTGGTGACACCACAGACGTACAACCAGCTGTTCACCACACACGGCACGACGATGATCTTCCTGTTCGTCGTGCCGATGATGGCCGGCCTGGCCAACTACTTCGTGCCGCTGATGATCGGCGCGCGCGACATGGCCTTCCCGCGGCTGAACGCCCTGTCCTTCTGGCTGCTGCTGGCAGGGGGTGTCGTGTTCTACGCCTCGATCTTCTGGAACCCGCCGGAAGCCGGCTGGACGAGCTATCCGCCGCTGTCCAGCGTGCTGTACTCGCCGAGCGGCGGGCAGGACGCATGGATCTATCTCATCCACCTGACCGGGCTCTCCTCGATCCTCGGCGCCATCAACTTCTACGCGACGATCGCCAATATGCGCGCGCGCGGCATGAGCTGGGGGCGCCTGCCGCTGTTCGTGTGGGCGATCCTGACGTACTCGGTCTTGATCATCTTCGCGATGCCGGTGATCGCGGCGGCCGTCACGATGCTGCTGACCGACCGGCACTTCGGGACGCACTTCTTCGATCCGGCCACCGGCGGCTCGCCGCTGTTGTGGCAGAACCTATTCTGGTTCTTCGGGCATCCCGAGGTGTACATAATGGTGCTGCCGGGCTTCGGGCTGGTGTCGGAGATCCTGCCCGTGTTCGCGCGTAAGCCGATCTTCGGCTACAAGGCGATCGCAGCCGCGACCGTCGCGATCGCCTTTCTCGGCTTCCTCACGTGGGCACACCACATGTTCACGGCGCCGATCCCCGAGGCGATCCTCGTGTTCGTGATGCTCAGCTCGTTCCTGATCGCCGTGCCGACGGGCGTGAAGATCCTCAACTGGATCGCCACCCTGTGGCGCGGCACTATCGAGTTCAAGACGCCGCTCCTGTTCTGCGCCGGCTTCATCGCGCTGTTCTTGATCGGCGGCATCTCGGGCATCTTCCTGGCGATCTTCCCGGTTGACTGGCAGCTCAACGAAACGTACTTCGTGGTCGCGCACATCCACTTCGTGCTGATGGGCGGCGCGGTCTTCACGATCTTCGCCGCGATCTACTACTGGTTCCCGAAGATCACCGGGCGTATGCTCAGCGAGGGGCTCGGCAAGCTGAGCTTCTGGCTGATGTTCTTCGGCTTCCTGATCACGTTCCTGATCCAGCACGTGATGGGCCTGGACGGCATGCCGCGGCGCGTCTACGAGTACGACAACGTCGGCCACCTGGAGCTCTACAACGTGATCTCGACGGTCGGCTCGTTCATCCTCGGAGCCGGTGTGATCGTGACGATCGTGAACGTCGCACGCAGCCTCAAGGTGGGCGTCGTGGCCGGGCCGGACCCGTGGAAGGCGAACACGCTCGAGTGGTTCACGACCTCTCCCCCGCCGGCCAACAACTTCGACGTCGTGCCGCGGGTGCGCTCGGTTGAGCCGATGAAGGACATCCGCCGCGAGATCGAGCGGCGCACCGGGGTCGCGCCGGTGTCCGGCGCGATCGTTCCCTCCGGAGCCACGCAGGTGGGTGTCTAGCGTGCCGGGCGTCGCCCCTCCGCTCGATGCCCCCCGCCTCGGGCTCGCCACCGATCAGAGATCGGCCAGCAAGCGCCAGCTGCTGAGCGACTACCTCGAGCTGACCAAGCCGAAGGTCCAGTCGCTGCTGCTGCTGACGACGATCGCCACGATGTACGTGGCCGGCGACCCCTCGCCGGCGCTCGTCCTGCTGACGTGCCTCGGCGGCTACCTGTCGGCCGGGGGCGCCGGTGCGGTCAACCATTGGTTCGACCGCGACATCGACGCGCGCATGAAGCGCACCGCGGGGCGGCCGGTGCCCTCCGGGCGCGTCTCAGCGCGCGCCGCGCTGGCCTTCGGCTGCTCACTCGCCGCGCTGTCGCTGCTCGAGCTCTCGCTGGCCGTCAACCCGCTGGCCGCCGGCCTGTCGTTCGCCGGCTTCCTCGGCTACGTGCTCGTGTACACGGTCTGGCTGAAGCGGCGCACGCCGCAGAACATCGTGATCGGCGGCGCCGCCGGCGCCGTCCCACCGCTCGTCGGCTGGGCGGCCGTCACGGGCTCGGTCGGCGGAACGGCCGTGATCCTCTTCTTCATCGTGTTCTTCTGGACTCCGCCGCACTTCTGGGCGCTGTCGCTGCTGATGAAGGACGAGTACGAGAAGGTCGGCGTTCCGATGCTGCCGGTCGTGCGCGGCGAGGCGGAGACACGCCGGCAGATCCTGCTCTACTCGGTCCTGCTCTACGCGGTCACCCAACTGCCGTTCTGCGCCGGTGGCTTCGGGGTCATCTATCTGGTCGCGTCGCTGACGCTGGGGCTCGGGTTCATCGCCGGCGCCGTGCGGCTGTACCGCCGCGCCGATCGTCGCTCCGCGCTGACCTTGTATCTCTTCTCGCTTGCCTACCTGGCCCTGCTGTTCTGCGCGATGGTGGCCGATGCGCATCTATAGAATCCGGGCCCGCCGATGATGACGCGACGCCTGGCACGCAAGAACATCCGCACCGGCCTGATCGTGGGTGCGATCTGCATGTTCATGTTCGGCATGACGTTCTTCGTCGCCGCGGTCTACGTCTCGTGAGCCCGCTCGACCCCGAGGTGCCGCCGGTCGGCGAGGAGATCCACCTGCCCGGACCGACGATCCTGCCGCTGCTGAGCGCCGTCGGCATCACGCTGGTGCTGGTGGGGATCACGACGTTCATCGTGCTGACGATCGCCGGCGGACTGCTGACGATCGGCTGCATCGTCCGCTGGATCAAAGACACCCGAGGCGAAATCGACGAGCTGCCGCTCGACTGAGCGGATGGGACGTCGGTGGGGTGTCGCGCGCTGGCCGATCCCCGATCGGCCAGCGCGCGAGCCCCTCACCCCACCGCAGCGCTGGCCGGCACAGGACAGATTGCGCCGTCCTCCGTCCAGCAGCGCACAACGTCGCGAACGGAGAGAATACCCACGGTCTCTCCCCTTTCGACGACGATCAGGTGGCGAAAGCCGCCACGAACCATCGCAGCGGCGGCCTCCTCCAGCGACCAGTCCGGCGCGGCGTACACGACGTCGCTCGTGAGGTGATCGGCGACGAGCTCGCGGTCGGGATCCTGCCCGGAGCCAAGCGAGGAGAGTATGTCCCGCTCGGTGATGATCCCCGGGCCGGCGCCATCCGGATCCATCACCACCGCGGCGCCCACCTGGCGACGCGCCATCAGCTGCGCGACGGCCCGCAGCGAGTGATCCGGTCCGACCGCCAGGACCGTCGGACTCATGCCTTCGCTGACTTGCATGGACGCTCCTTTCGCGCGCAGCCTCTTGACAATGGACTGGTCGAAGCATTTGCAACTATTGGCTCAATCTAGTACCACCGACCTCGGACGTCAAGCGCTGGGCCGTTCGGGGGGAGAAGGCATTAGGATCACGCCTCCCGATGGAGAGGATCGCCGCAGACACCAAGCACATGCCCGTCCGTGCAGGAGCCGGCTCGGCCCATGGGTAAACAGCGCCCGCTGATCCTCACGCTCGTCGCAGCGGTCCTCGCAATCGCGATCGGGATCGTCCTCAGCTACGTGATCCACTGGTTCCCGGTAGAGGCCTCGACGCAGGCGCGCAACACCGACCGGCTGTACCACGTGCTCGTGATCGCCTCGATCCCGATCTTCGTGCTGGTCGTCACCGTCGTGCTCTACTGCGCGTGGCAGTTCCGCATGAAGCCCGGCGAGGAGCTCAAGGACGGACCTCCAATCCACGGCAATACGCGCCTGGAGGTCGTGTGGACGACGATCCCCGCGGTCATCCTGCTGGCGCTCGTCTCCTACTC
>DATHGU010000248.1:0-3579 GCA_035317495.1 Solirubrobacteraceae bacterium | reverse complement strand
ACTTCTGCGCCTCGCCGCGCAACCGGTCGAGCGCAATCGCCACGCCCTTGGCATTGATCTCGTGTCGCGTCAGCGAGGGCTCGACGTGGTGGAAGTGCAGGGCGCGCATGTTACGCCGATATCCACAAATGCAACAGCATCCGCCCGCCTCCTCGACCAGGATCGCCTTCACCTTCCGGCGCCGGCGGACGACCGACGCCGATCGGCATTTCTTGCAGGCGTAGTAACCGCGTCCGTTGAGCCAGAACTCCGTCTCCCCGTGACGCACGCAAGACATCGTTACGGTCGCGAGTCCGGCCTGCTTTGCAGCGTTTGCCTGCGCCGACCTCCGCCTGCCCGGTCCGCCCTGGGTCTTCAATCCGTATCTGATCAACCAATGCCGCACGGTGGCCTTGCTGCGCCCGACGGCCTCGGCGATCTGCGCGATCGATGCCCCCGCCTTGACCAATGCCTCCAGCTCGGCACGCTCGAGCCCACCCTTCGGGGCATGCTTGTCGCGGTTGACAGCCTGCAGTCCATGCTCCTTGACCCAGTAACCGACGGTCGATTCATGCAGGCCGAACCGCCTGCCGATCTCGGCGAGCGAGAGGCCTCGGCTCAGCAGTTGCTCAAGCGATGCACGATCCATGCACCGCATTGTCGTCAACCCTTCGGACGGAATCACCCGAACACATGTTCGTGTTTTGGTCCGCGCCGGATGGTGGTGGCCGGCTAGGTCTCCCTATCCCCCGTCTCCTCCAGCACCCGTCCGTAAGCCCTGTCGAACTCGCGTTTGACGGTCGCCTTGCGCCTTGCGAGCTCGCTGACGTCGCCGCTCTGCTGCCCGCGAGCACGCTGGATCTGACGCTCGACGCGCGCCAACTCCAACTGCAGGCGCTGCACCTCGAGCATCGCCGGATGCGCCCTGTCGCGACCGGCCTCGACGACGAGCTCGGCGAGCAGTCGCTGCAACTCCAGATCGTCCGGCAGCCCGCCGGCCTCGGCCGCCCCCGAGGCCATCGGTTCGCGCAGATCGCCGTCGCGCAGGTGCAGGGCCACCCGGCGCAGCAGCTCGCTGGAGAAGTGCCCGTCGATGTCAAGTCCCGCCAATGCTCTCTCGCCCTCCTCGGGCGAGGCGATGCACAGCGCAAGGAACGCGCGCTCGGTGTCCTCGCGTCCCGACGGCGGCTTGACGCGAGCGCCCGCGCCGTTGACCGGCTCGTCCCCGCTCGACCCGCCTGGCTGGCGCTCCTGGCGACGCCCTCGGCCGCCTGTCGGGGCAGCGGTCGTCAGCCGCTGCTCGAACACGCTCGGTTGCACCGCCAATCGGCCAGATGCCATCCGGACCAGCTCGTCGCGCATGGCCCCCGGGGCGATCTGCGCAAACACAGGTCGCAGCTCCTCGATCATTCGATCGCGCCCCTCGGCCGTGGAGTGCTCGCCGCTGGTCAGCACCCGTTCGACTCGGAAGCGCACGAAAGGCACCGACGCCTCGACCGCCGTGCTCATCGCCTGGGCGCCGTCGCGCTGCAGCAGATCGGCCGGGTCGGTCCCCGCCGGCAGCGGCACGACGCGCAGCTCGAGCTTGCGCTTGGCCGCCAGACCGGAGGCGCGCAGCATCGCCTCCTGCCCCGCGCTGTCGGCATCGAGAGCGAGCAGCACAGTCTGGGCCATCCGCGCCAGCTCGCCGACCTGATCGCCCGTCAGCGCCGTGCCCATCAGGCCCACGGCGTTGCGCATTCCCGCCTGATGAAGCGCGATCGCATCGGTGTAGCCCTCGCAAAGGATCACGCGCCCGGCGCGGGTGGCGTGCGCGCGCGCCAGGTCGGCGCCGTACAGGTGCAGCCCCTTGTGGTACAGCTCGTTGTCGGAGGTGTTCAGGTACTTCGGCCCGCGGCCCTCGCTCATCGCGCGCGCGCCAAAGCCGAGCACCCGCCCGCGGATGTCGGTCAGCGGGAACATGATGCGCGAGCGGAAGCGGTCGTAGAGCTGCCCCGTCTGCTTCGAGCGCTGCGCGAGGCCCGCGTCGTAGACCTCACGGTTGCTGTAGGAGCCCTTGCGGGAAGCGATTAGCACGCGATCCCAAGCGCTCGGCGCATATCCGACACGGAACTCCCGGAGGATCTCCTCGCCCAGGCCCCGGCCTGCCAGGTACTCGCGCGCTCGGGCCGCCTCGCTCGACTCCCACAGGTAGCGCTCGTAGTAGGCCGTCGTGCGCGTCAGCAGCTCGAACAGCCGCTCGCGCCGCTTGCGCTGCTCGGCCGCGCGCGGGTCCTCCTGCTCGCGCTGCAGCTCCACCCCGTAGCGTTCGGCAAGCAGCTCCAGGGCGCCCTTGAAGTCCACGCCCTCTGTCTCCTGCACGAACGTGAACACGTCGCCGGAGGCCTGGCAGCCGAAGCAGTGGTAGACCTTCTGCCCCGGGTCGATCCCGAACGACGGCGTGCGCTCGTCGTGGAACGGACACAGGCCCTCGAAGCGCGCCGGACCCGCCCGCCGCAGCTCCGTGCGCGCCGATACCAGCTCGACGAAATCGACCGAATCGCGCACGCGGTCCTTGGACTCGTTGGTGTACAGCGCCACGTAGAGCAACGCTAGCGGGCGAACGCCTGCGGCACCTCCAGCTCCGTGTAGCGCCTGATGCAGTAGCGGTCGGTCATGCCCGCGAGGTAGTCCGTCACGCGGCGTGCGAGAGCGTCGTCCTCGCCGGCGCCGCCCTGCGTCGCCCCTCCCGGCTGCTCGGGCGCCGCGGGCAGCTGCTCGGGGTGCTCGACGTAATGCTCGAACAGCCGCCTCACCACGCCGGTGATCTTGCGATGCTCGGCGCGCACCGCCGGGCCCAGGTAGACGCGCTCGAACATGAAGTCGCGCAGCGCGACCATCGCCGAGCCCGCCTCCTCCCCCTGGACGATCTCGCCGGCCTGCGCCGAGTGCTCGACCATGTCGTGCACGAGCGTGTCGATGCGCGCCGATCCGCCGGCGCCGAGCACTGCGATGGGCCGCTCGGGCAGCTCTCGCTCGCGCAGCAGCCCGGCGCGTACCGCGTCGTCGATGTCGTGGTTGATGTACGCCACGCGGTCGATCACCCTGACGATCTGCCCCTCGAGCGTGTCCGGCAGCGGCGCGCGGCTGGAGTGGCGGGCGATCCCGTCGCGCACCTGCTCGGTCAGGTTCAACCCCGCGCCTTCGCGCTCCAGGCGATCGACGACTCGCAGCGAGTGCTCGTAGTGGCGGAAGTCGCGCCCGAAGCGCTCTTTCAGGCACGCGTCGAGCACCTCCTCGCCGATGTGCCCGAACGGCGGATGGCCGAGGTCGTGGCCGAGGCCGATCGCCTCGACGAGGTCCTCGTTCAAGCGCAACGCCCTGGCGACCGTCCGCGAGATCGTCGTGACCTCGAGCGTGTGCGTGAGCCGCGTGCGGTAGTGGTCGCCGCGCGGCGCCACGAACACCTGCGTCTTGTGCGTCAGCCGGCGAAAGGCCTTGCTGTGCACGATCCGGTCGCGGTCGCGCTGAAACGGCGTGCGCAGCGCGCAGTCGGACTCCTCGCGCTCGCGCATCGCCGGATACGAGTGCGCCGCCAGCGGCGAGAGCAGCCTCTGCTCC
>DATHGU010000247.1:0-10597 GCA_035317495.1 Solirubrobacteraceae bacterium | reverse complement strand
CTGGCGCTGAACCACGCCGGGCGCCTTGAACTCCGCCGGGCGGCGCTCCTGCACATCGATCTCGCCCTTGCCGTCGAGCGGGCGTCCGAGCGGGTCGACGATCCGCCCCAGCAGCCCCTCGCCGACGGGGATGTCGAGCAGCCGGCCGGTGCGCTTGACGGTATCGCCCTCGGAGATGTGCTCCCACTCGCCGAACAGCACCGCCCCTACGTTGTCGGACTCCAGGTTGAGCGCCAGCCCGGTGACGCCGTGCGGGAGCTCGAGCAGCTCGAAGGACATGCAGTTCTCGAGGCCGTGCAGCCGCGCGATGCCGTCGGCGACGGACAGCACGGTGCCGACCTCGGTCAGCTCGGCGCGCCCGCCGTCGAGTCCCTCGATGCGGCTCTTCAGGATGCTGGTGATCTCGTCCGGGTTGATCTGCATGTCGTTTCCTAGAAGGCTCCTTGGGCAACTTGCCTGCGCAGCTGCTCCAGTCGGTTGCGAATAGATGCGTCGAGGATCGAGTTGCCGACGCGCAGCACGATCCCGCCGAGGATGTCGGGATCGACATGCGCGGCGAGCCTCACCTTGCGCCCCGCGCGCTCGCCGATCGTGCGCCCGAGGCCCTCCGTCGTCTCCCGGTCGAGCTCGATCGCGCTCGTGATGTCGACCGGCAGCAGCTGGTTCTCGCGCTCCCACATGCGCTCGAACTGCTGGCGGGCGCGGAAGATCACCGGCATGCGGTGTTTCTCGATCAGCAGCTCGAGGAAGTTGAGGAAGGCCTCGTCGGCTCCGTCGAGGATCCGCTCCAGCCCGTCCTGCTTCTCCTTCATCGAGAAGTACGGCGAGAAGAAGAACACCGCCAGCTCACGGTTCTGATCGAGCGCGTCCGCGAACTGGGAGAGCTGCTCGCGCAGCTCGTCGAGCTTGTCCTGCTCGCGGGCGACCTCGAACAGCGCGCGCGCATATACCTCGGCGAGCTCGTCCATCAGTTGTTCACGGCCTCTCCGGAGATGGTCGAGAAGTCCAACTCGCTCAGCGCCTCCTCGACGAGCCGCTTCTGGTCCTCGTCGTTGAGCGTCTTGCGCGTGACCTTCTCGGTCGCCATGATCGTCAGGTCTGCGACCTCTCTGCGAATGTCGTCGAGCGCCCGTTTGGCGGCTGCCTCGATGTCGCGCTCGGCGCGCTTGGCGGCTTCGGCGACGATCGTCTGCCCGTGCTCTTTGGCCTCGTGCTCGTGTGCGTCGGCCGTCTGGCGCGCGCGCTGCACGATCTCTTCGGCTTGCGCCCTGGCCTCCTTCAGCCGCTCGCGATATTCGGCGAGCAGCTGCTCGGCCTCCGTGCGCGTACGCTCGGCGGTGTCGATCGACTCTTCGATGTTGCGTCGGCGGCGTTCGAGCGCTGCGCTGATGCGCGGGAAAGCGAGCTTCGAAAGCAGCACCATCGTGAGCCCGAACACGAGCAGCGTCCAGACCATCAGGCCGACGCCCGGCTTGATCAGGAAGCTTCCGTTTGACGCGAGGATCGGCATGACTAGACGATGAACGCGGCCAGCAGCCCCGCGACGAGGCCGTAGAAGAAGCACGCCTCGGTCAGCGCGAAGCCCAGCCACTGCAGCTGCGTGATCTCATCGCGCATCTCGGGCTGGCGGGTGATCGCTTCGATCGCCTTGCCGAAGATGATGCCGATGCCGACGCCGGCTCCCACGGCGCCGAGGCCGCCGCCCACGCCGAGGCCGATCGACTTGCCGGCCTTGGCCGTTTCTTCGGCGGCCGCCAGAAGGGTGATCAAAGCTATGTGCACGACTATTGGCTCCTTTAGTGGTCTTCGGCGACTGCGCCGCCGAGGTAGATAGCGGTGAGGGTGGCAAAGATGAACGCCTGCAGGGCTGCCACCAGGCCAACCTCGAAGGCGAACAGCAGCACGCCGAACGGAAGCGTGAACCAGCCGAGCGCCGAGATGCCCAGGATCACGGCGAGCGCTCCGGCCATGAACAGGATGATGAGGTGGCCCGCGAGAATGTTCGCGAACAGACGGATGGTGAGCGAGAGGATGCGCATGAAGTTCGAGAGCACCTCGAGAAGGAAGATCGGAATCGCCATCCCGCCTTTGACACCGCCCGGGATCAGCCCTCGCAGGTAGCCGATCGGCCCCTTGGCACGCACGCCTTCAAAGGTGTAGGAGAAGAACACGACCAGCGCCAACGCGAGTGGGACGGACAGGTTGGCGGTCGCCGCATAGAGCGAAAAGGACGGTATCTGCAGGCCGAAGACGGTGATCTCGTTCTCGGTGTTGGTCGGCAGCGGGATGTAGCCGACGAGGTTTGAGAAGAGGATGAACAGGAACAGCGTGCCGATGAAGGGGAACCACTTGGCGGCCATCTTCTCCGACATCGCGCTGCCCGTGATGTTGTCGTGCATCAGTTCAAACAGCAGCTCGACGGCCGCCTGGACCTTGTTCGGGCGCTGCTGCATGCGCCGCGCGATGTAGATCATGCTCACGCACGTCGCGGCGGCGGCGAGCACCAGGTACAGCACCGCCTTGTTGATCGAGAAGATCCCCAGGTTCACCCAGCTGTCGAGCTTGAACTCGTTCTGGGGTTTGAAGACTTCGTTGCGCGTGCCCTTGGTGCCATAGATGGCCGCGAGCACGATGATGCCGCCGAGCCACACGCCAACGAGTGAAAGTAGCGTCTGCCTGGTGCTGAGTTTCCGGCGAGATCCCCCCTCGGTGGTGTTCATGGCCCGCCGTCGCCTTCCGCCTTCGGAGTGCGGGGCTGTTCGCGGCCGCTCACGATGTGCTCGGCCTCCCCGGCGTGCTCGAATGTCCCTGAAGCGGACCCTCACGCGTGACGAACGACATCGCCAGATAGACGGTGAAGGCCGCCAGAACCAGTCCGGCGGCCATGATCCCGTCGTCGCGACCGCCCGCCACGCGGGCCAGGATCACGGCCAGCGCGACGAGCCATACGCGGCCCATCAAGCCGCCGACGAGCAAGCCGGCCCTGAGCTTGGCGTCGCCGACGCGCCGCGCGCGCGCGAACACGAAGGCGGTGCCCGCGCGCGTCAGCAGCCACGCGCCGGCGCCGAGCAGGTAGCCGACCGTCGGCATGCCCCCGACCAGCACGAACGGCGCCGTCGCGAGCACCAGGCACACGTCGAGGTAGCGCACGGCGACCACGTCAGCTTGGAGATCCGGGGGGCCGTCCGTGGCACACGGTCCACAGACGCCGGCGGCGACGCGGCGGGGTTCGTAGCGGCGCGAGCAGTCGCGCGCGAGGGCAAGCGCGGCGCGTGCAGTGCCGGCGCTGCGCAATGCGCGCTACGTCCACGCGGCACGCGGGCCTGCCGTAGCGCGCGCAGCACCGGCTGTAGGCGAGCGCACGAGCGCGCGGCTGAACGCGCGGCCTGACGTGCGCCGGCTCGAGCGGCTCGTCCTGCTCGGCGCCTGTCAGGCGCAGGGGATCGTCGTTGGCATCGAAGTCTGGCATGTGCGTTGGAGCCACCCTACAGACCCGACGAAAAAGTCCGCACGCCCATCGGCGGCGGACAAATCGAAGCGCCCCTCAACCACTTCCGAAGGCGCCTCGTGGGCGTCTGCGGCGGCTCGCCTACTCTACCGGGTCTCGGACTTCGTAACAAGTTTGTGACATACGCAACGCCGGACCGACGGACGCGATTGGGCGCGCCGAGCGACGGCCGAGGGCGATGCGCGGGAGCGCGGGCCGGCCCCGGATGCGCCGCGGGGCGTCGACCAGCAGGACGGCGGCGCCAAGCACCAGCAGGCCTCCCACGATGTCGAGCAGGAAGTGGTTCCCGGTCGCCACCACCGCCAGCCCGGTGAGGCACGGGTAGGCGAGCGCCAGCGCGCGCACCCAGCGACGTTCGCTGGCGCGCCACAGCGCGAGCGTGCACCAGACGGCCCACGCGATGTGCAGCGAGGGCATCGCCGCGACCTGGTTGGCGTGCGACGCGAGCGCACCGGTATGCCAGGAGCCGAAGGCGTGTGTCGAGGCGACGACGTCGGTGAAGCCGTCGAGCATGCGCGGCGGCGCGACGGGATACAACCAGAAGACGACGAACCCGAGCACGTTCACGAGCACCAGCGAGTTGCGCAGCGGCCGGTAAAGGTCGGCGCGCGCCCACCACAGCCATCCGAGGATCGCCAGCGTCACCAGGAAGTGCGCGTTGTCGTAGTAGTCGGAGAGGATCAGTCCCAGCGTGTGGTGCGCCGCGAGCCAGCGGTCGAGCGACAGCTCGGGGTCGATGTGCAGCAAGCGCTCGACGTGCAGAAGCCCGCGCGCGTTTCCCAGCGCCGCCGGCAGGCGCAGCGGCGCGAGGTTGGTCACCGCGTCGTACAGAACCACCAGCCAGCCGATCGCCAGCAGCTCGACCCACCAGCGCGAACGGATCGGCGCGCGCGCCAACGCGCCGACGGGGCGAAGCGCCGCGGAGGATCCGCTCGTTTCGATGGACAGCGCGCTCGACAAGCGGTCGATCTTATCCGGCCCGCCAGAGGCCCTCGGGCGTCGGGCCGGCTCGTGCAACGGCGACCTCGCCGCGATCGCCAGCTCGCCGCGATCGCCAGCTCGCCGCGATCGCCGGCTCGCCGCGATGGCCGTCTCGCCGCGATGGCCGTCTCGCCGCGATGGCCGGCTCGCCGCGGCGGTCAGGGCACGACGGCCTGCAAACCACGATCGGCGAGCGTCTGCAGCACGCGCGGAAGGGCCGCCGCCGTTTGCCTCCAAGAGCCCGCGGCGGCGTAGTAGTCGGCGTCGTGCAGCAGCAGCACCGAGCCCTCGCCGGCCCCGTCGGTCACCCGCCCAGCGATCGACGCGGCGGTCGCCCCCTCCTCCCAGTCTCGGCCCCAGTGGGTCCACAGCAGCGTGCGCCATCCGCGCCCACGCGCCAGCCGCAGCGCGGAGGCGTTGAGCACGCCGTAGGGCGGGCGGTAGAGCGCCGGCGCGCGGCCCGTCGCGTCCTCGATGATCGCCGCGGCGCGATCGATGTCCTCGTGCACCTGCCCGGGCGTGAGGCGCAGGAGGTTGCGATGGCGGTGGCAGTGCAGTCCTGTTTCGTGCCCGGCGGCGACGATCTCGCGCGCCAGCGAGGGATTGCGCTCGATCTGCTCGCCGACGAGGAAGAAGGTCGCCTGCACGCGAGCGTCCGCCAGCAGCTCGAGCACCGCCGGGGTGCCCTGGGGATGCGGCCCGTCGTCGAACGTGAGCGCATAGCCACGGCCGCTCGCGGTGCGGTCCTCGATGCCCAGCGGCCGCCGCAGCGCGGGCAGTGCGGCTGCCAGGCCGGGAAGCACGTAGCCGACGATCGCCATTCCGGCCACCGCTCCGGCGATCGGGGGGAGCGGGCTGCGATGATCGTGGGCGGACATGGTCGATCTGGTGCTGGGCATAGCGGCGGCGGTGGGCGCGTCGACCCTGTACAGCCTAGGGATCGCCCTGCAGGCGATGGACGCCAAGCAGACGCCCCGCGGCGAGCACCTGCGCCTCGCGCTCGCGTGGCGCCTGGCGCGACGCGGGCGCTGGCTGCTGGGCACCGGCCTGTCGATCCTCGGCTGGCCGCTGCAGCTCGTCGCGCTGCTGCTGGCACCGCTCGTGGTCGTTCAGCCGGCGCTCGCCGCGGGCCTGCTCGTGCTGATGTTCCTCGGCCAGCGGATGTTGCACGAGCACGCCGGGCGGAACGAGTACCTGGCGGTGTGGGCGATCGTGATCGGCGTGATCGGGGCGGGCCTGGCGGCCCCGCCACGCACGACGGGACATGGCTCGGAGAACCTGGCGATCACGATCGTGCTCGTCGGGTTGGGCCTGGCGGCGCTCCTGCCCTATCTGCTGCGTGCGCTGGCACACACTCCCGCCTCCGTGACGATGGTCGGTGCGGGCATCGCGGGCGGCTGGAGTGGCGTGGCCACGAAGCTGGCCTCCGACGACCTGGCCCGGGGACACGTCGCGCTGGCCGCCGCCTGGGGCCTGTCGACCGCTGTCGCATCGGGCGTCGCGGTGCTCAGCGAGATGAGCGCCCTGCAGGATCGCCCGGCGATCCAGGTGGCGCCCGTCGTGTTCGTGACTCAGACGGTGATCCCGATAGTCGTCGCGCCGCTGCTGTTCGGCGAGAGCTTCGCCGACACGCCGCTTGGCGGCGTACCGCTCGCGGTGTCGCTTGCGCTGCTGGTGACCGGAGCGGCGCTGCTCGCGCGCTCGCCCCTCCTCCTGGCGCTGATGGCCGGCGATCGCGTGAGCGATGCCAGCGACTCGGCTTCCAGTCCCTCGTCGCCCAGCCAAGCCACTATGCGCTCCAGTCCGAGCACCGAAGAGGGCGATCCGTCGAGCTGCACGACGAGCACGTCGCCGGCGCGCGTCTGGCGCTGAGGCAGCGGACCCTCGGCGTTCAGCCGCATCGCGCCGCACACCGGCGTGGCGCCGGCGGTCCGTCCGAGCACCAGCTGGCCGACGGTCAGCCCGCCGGGTGGCTGCAGGTAGTAGAAGCGGTGGCGCAGCCCAAGCGCGCGGGCCTGCTTGCGCAGCGAACCGCGCGTGCCCACCCACCGCAGGACCGACGACCCGCGCACTTCCGGCAGGACCTCGTCGCCCAGCGAGCGCAGCTTGGCGATCGTCGCGGCCGGCGGCACGCCGCTGTCGTCGGCGAACGAGACGTGGATGCCACGACCCGCCAGCTGCGAGGCCACCCGCGACATGTCGCGGGCGGGCACGCGCACGATCACGCCCACGTCCGGCCGGTTGGTCTTGACCTGGGCAAGCGGATGAACGCGCAGGATCTTCGTCGCGAGAGCCGTCACCTCGTCGGTCGACATCATCCACGTCCCCAGGCCGCTCAGCAGCACGAGCTGTGTCGCCGCCGCGACCGCGCGCAGCCGCCAGCGGGGGATCGGGCGCACGCGCCGCGGGGCCTGCAGCACGACGTCGGCGGCAGCGAGATTGTCCGTGCCGGAGTCCTCGAGCGCCGGCTGTTGGGCCTCCGGCTCGCAGGCGAAGCTCGCCTGCACGTGCTCGCGCAGCTCTTTGGTGTCGTTCGCCAGGCGCACGAGATCGAGCGCCGCCATCGCCCGCGTATTGATCCGCGCGTGTCCGACGGGCAGGCCGTAGGAGACGACCGGTGTCCCCGCGGCCATCGCCTCCAGGCAAGTCACGCCGCCGGTGGAGTGCACGAGCACGTCCGCGGCGGCGAGCAGCTCGGGCATCTTGTCGGTGAACTCGTACACGTGCACGCGCGGCTCGCGGGCGAACGTTCGGCGCAGCTTCCTCGCGAGAGGCTCGTTGCGCCCCGCGAGGCACACGATGCTGCTCGCCTCGGGCACGCGGATGAACTCGCGAACCGCGCCCTCGACGTCTCCCACGCCCCAGCCGCCGCCGGAGACGACCACCATGCGGCCCTCCTCCGGAAGGCCCAACGCCCGACGTGCCCGCAGCGGGCAACGTGGCTGAAGGAAGTCGTCGGAGATCAGCGGCTGCACGAGCCGCGCGCTGTCGCGGCCCGCGATCCGCTCGACGGAGGACAGCGACTCGCCGTAGGAGACCATGTGCATGTCGATGCCCGGCTGTGCCCAGAAGAACAGGCCGGTGAGATCGGTGATCGTGGCGATCGTCGGACAGCTCACCTCGCCCGTGCGTCGCAGCCGCGCCAGCACCACCGTCACGGCGGGGTACGTGGAGACGACCACGTCGGGGTCGTGCGCGGCGATGTTGCGCGCCAGCGGCCGTGAGCCGAACAGGCACAACAGCCGCGTGGCGATCGCGCGGACCGGCCGAACGTGGTTGAGCAGCCCGTAGACGAGCGTGTACGTCCAGGGGACGAAGCGCAGCTGCACGCGATACCCATCCTCGACGACCGGCCGCAACACGCGCCCCATCGCGGCGAGCCCGTCGATCACGGTGACCTCGGTCGGCTGCGGGGCGTCCTCGAGCTGCGCTGCCAGCGCGCGAGCGGCGGCCGCGTGGCCCTCGCCCACGTCGGCGGACAGGATGAGGACGCGACGGGGCCCGGGAACCCGGCGCGAGTTGGCTTTGCGGTGGCGACGTCGCATGTGAGGGGCGCAGCGCCGAGCCAGGGGCGCATTGGCGCGCGTCTGCGCCCGCAGATGAAGGCCCCCGCGAGCAATACACGCGCTGCTGGGTGATTCTACCTTGCGCGTCGTACGCCTGCCCGTCGGAGTAGACGTAAGAATGAACCGATGCGCAGCGCATCGGCCCTGCCCAGCGTGCAGATCGACCGCCGCGGCTCGCGCGGCCGCGGTCGTCCGGAACGCTCGCACGAGGCAGCCCCACGGCGCGCAGCGGCGATCGGGCGGGCGCTCGGAGCGCTGGGAGCGCTCGGCCTGCTCGGGATCCTCGCGACGGTCTTCCTGACGACCGCGGGAGCGGCGGGCGAACCTTCGCAGTACGTGCCGGGTCGCAGCGGCGGTTGGCCGGGCTGGCTCGCCGGCCCGTTAGAGGGTCTGCACATGAGCATCGACTCGAGCAGCTTCCAGACCTTCACGCTGATCATGTGCGCGAGCTACCTGGTCGTGCTGCTTGCCGCGCGCACGCTGCCGATGGGCGCGATCGTCGCGGCGATCCGCGCCGCGCACGCGATCCTGCTGCTCGGCCCCCCGCTGATCTCCCAAGACGTGTTCGGCTACATGGGCTTCGCAAGACTGGGCGCACTGCACGGGCTCGACCCGTACACGCACGTGGCCGCCCAGGCTCCGAACGACGAGGTCCTGCCGCTCGTCGGCTGGCCCTTCAAGCACTCTCCCTACGGTCCGCTGTTCACGCTCGTCAGCTACGCCACGGCTCCGTTCGGGCTGGCGGGCGCGTTGTGGGCGTTCAAGGCGCTCGCCGTCGCCTCGAGCCTCGGCGCGGTGGCCTTGGTCGGACGGGCCGCCGGCAGGCTCGGTCATTCACGGCGCTTCGCGGTCGCGTTCGTCGGCCTGAACCCCGTGCTGCTCGTGCTGGCGGTCGGCGGGGCGCACAACGACACCCTGATCGTGCTCACGCTGGCCGGCGCGCTGGCGCTGACGGCCGGGGCGAGCCCGCGCTTCCGCGACGCCGCTGCAGCGCTCGTCGCGGGCATCGGCATCAAGGTCACCGCCGGGCTGGTCTTGCCCTTCCTCGTGCTCGCATCACCGCGCTCGCGCGAGCGGCTACAGGCGCTCAAGGGCACCGCCATCGGCCTGGCGCTGCTCGCGGCCGTCGGGCTGATCGGCTTCGGCGCTCATGCGCTCGGCTTCCTCGGCGCCGTGGGCGAGCAGCAGCAGCTCGTCGCCGTGCACAGCGTGCCCGCGGAGACGGCCCGGCTCGTGGGGCTGGACGGGACGCCCACTTGGTGGCGCAACGTGTTCGCCGGCCTGTTCGCGGTGGTGCTCGCGCTGGCTCTGTGGCGCACCGCGCGGGGCGCCGACTGGCGGGTGGCCGCGGGCTGGACGACGCTCGCGCTGCTGCTGTCGACCGCCTGGCTGTTGCCCTGGTATGCGATCTGGGCGCTGCCGCTAGCCGCGGTCAGCGGCAATCGGCGCCTGCGTGCCGCCACGCTGCTGTTCTGCGCCTACGCGGTCCTCATCCACCTGCCGCTCGCCGACGGGCTGCTCAGTCCCGGGCGAGCGCTCGGAGTGCACGTGCCCACGGTCGTCGGCCGGCACCGCGTCGATCTCACCCGTTTCCAGGTGGGCGATGACCCCCTGCTCGATCTCCGTCGCTGAGGCGTCCGGGCGCAGCAGGCGCAAGCGCATCGCGTCCAAGCGCCTGAACTTGAGGATCTCGAGCACGTACACGAGGTACACGCTGGCAGCCACGACGAGCAGTCCGAGGGCAATCATCACGAGCGTCCAGTCGGTATTCAGATGACCTTTGTGGTCGCTGTAGGGGACGAACCGCAGGGCCAGCGCCAGACCGGCGAGCAGCAGCGTCCAGGCGTACAGGTAGGCGATCGTGCGGCGGCCGGAAAAGCCGATGCGGGCCATGCGATGGTGGAAGTGCTCGCTGTCGGGGCGGTAGATCGGCTGCTTGTACTTCAGGCGCTTGAGCACCACGAAGGTCGTGTCCAGGAAGGGTACGGCGAGCAGTATCAACGGCAGCACGAACGACACGACGGCGGCCGTCTTGACGGCCGCCTCGACGGTGATCACGCCCATCAGCAGGCCCAGGAGGTTGGCGCCACAGTCGCCCATGAAGCTCGACGCGGGCGGGAAGTTGTAGATCAGGAAACCGAGCGCCGCGCCGGCCGTCAGCGCCGCGAGCACGCCCGGCTGCGCGCGTCCGAGATCGAAGGCGATGATCGTCATCGCGCCGGCGATGATCGTGCAGACGCCCGCCGCCAGGCCGTCGACCCCGTCGGAGAAGTTGACGACGTTCATCATGAAGACCAGACCGACCACGGTCAGCACCGGGCCGGCGTTGGTCACGCCGGCGTTGGGGAACGCGAGCACGCCGACGAACGGCAGCGTGATCGCCTTGACAGCCACGCCGAAGTGCACGACGATCACCGCCGCAAGAACCTGGCCGGCGAGCTTCACAAACGGCGGCAGGTCGAAGCGATCGTCGAGCGCGCCAACCAGCGTGATCACCGCGGCGGCCAGCAGCACGCCGTGCCACAGCTGATGTTCCTGCGCG
>DATHGU010000246.1:0-2224 GCA_035317495.1 Solirubrobacteraceae bacterium | reverse complement strand
CCGGTCGGTGAACTGGGCGGGGTTGACGAACAGCGAAACGACGACCACGTCGCACTCCGTCCGCGCGCGCCTGATCAGTGACAGGTGACCCTCGTGCAGGGCGCCCATCGTAGGCACGAGCCCGACCGTCCGCCCGGCGCGGCGGTCCGCGGCGAGCGCAGAGCGCAGCTGATCGACGGCGCGCACAGTCCTCATGCGCTGAGCGAGGTTCGGTTGGCGTGGCTCATCGGTTTCGGTCCAGTTCCCTGCGGATACCGGCGCGACTCAAGATGTCTGGTGAAGCGTGTCTACCGGTCCATCCCGAGCGTCTCGGTGATGGCCTGTCGAGGATGATACCGACGCCGGGGGCGGGGTGGAAGGGCTCGCCGGTGCGTGCCCAGGCTCTGTGCCCAAGCTCACACAGCGCGCGACGTTGCGCGAATGTTCCGCGCCGCCGGCGCGCCGTGAATGTTGCCGCATTTAGCGCAAAAAATTCATAGATCTGCGTTTCAAGCGCCTAGCCGAGGGTAATCGACATAACGCCGGGCGGGTGAGCGGCTGGGGACTGTTCTCAGCGGAGCGCACTGCACTGCAGGGAGGCGCAAGCGCCCGGCGTCTCCATCCAGGACGTATGGCGAGAGCCCGCTTCGGCGGGCTCTTTGCCGTGAGAGCACTCGGGCAGCGCCCGCGATATCCACGCTGCGACACCCGTAGACAGGCGCTACCAGGCGTCGACGTACGGGCGCGACTTGCCGCTGCGCTGCCACCACTGCTCGGCGCCGTCGTCGAACAGCGTGGCGATCCAGCGCCGTGACTCGGCGGGATCGATTACGTCGTCGATCTCACCGTATGCCGCCATGTTGAGCCCCCGGCCGCGCTCGTAGGCCGAGGCGACCGTCACCTGGAACACGCGCTCGCGCTCCTCGGCGTCCTCGATCGCCTCGAGCTCGCGCCGCATGCCGAGTCGCACGGCGCCCTCCAGCCCCATCGCTCCGAACTCGGACGTCGGCCAGGCGATCGTGAAGAGCGGGGCCTTGAACCCGCCGCCGGCCATTGCCTGCGCGCCGAGCCCGTAGCCCTTGCGCAGGATGATCGTCCCGCACGGCACCGACAGGTTGGCGCCCCCGAGGAACATGCGCGCGAAGTGCCGCACGGTCGCGGTGTGCTCGGCGGCCGGCCCGACCATGAAGCCGGGCGTGTCGCACAGGAACAGCACGGGCAGCGCGAAGGCGTCGCACATCGCGATGAACCGTGCGGCCTTGTCCGCGCCCTCCGCGTCGATCGCGCCGCCGAGGTGCGTGGGGTCGTTTGCGAGCACTCCCAGCGACCGGCCGTCGACGCGCGCCAGCGCGGTGACCATCCCCGGCCCGAACCCGCGACGCAGCTCGAGCACAGAGCCCTCGTCGAACAACGCCTGCAGCACGCGGCGGACGTCGTAGACCCGCTTACGCTCCTCGGGGACGAGCTGCTGCAGCAAGCGCTGGTCCGGGACGGCCCCGGGGACGGTCGGACCGCGAAAGTAGGACAGGTAGCGCTTGGCCGCGGCGACGGCCTCGTGGTCATCGGCGACACGCAGGTCGACCACGCCGTTGGCATCCTGCACGTCGATTGGGCCGACCTCGGAGGGCTCGTACACACCCAGCCCGCCACCCTCGATCATCGCCGGCCCGCCCATCCCGATGCTCGAGTCCTCGCTGGCGATCACCACATCGCAGCATCCGAGCAGCGCGGCGTTGCCGGCGAAGCAGTAGCCGGAAGCGATGCCGACGAGCGGCACCAGGCCGCTGAGGCGGGCGAACAGCTGAAAGGCGCGGCAGTCCAGGCCGGCGACGATCGGCATGTCCACGTCGCCCGGGCGCCCGCCGCCCCCCTCGGCGAACAGCACGACCGGCAGCCTGCGCCGCTCCGCGATCTCGAACAGCCGGTCCTTCTTCATGTGGTTGCGCATGCCTTGCGTGCCGGCCAGCACGGTGTAGTCGTAGGACATCGCCACGCACGGCCGTCCGTCGATCTCGCCGAGGCCCGCTACGAGGCCGTCGGCGGGCGTGCGCTCGATCAGCTCCTCGCGCGTGCGCCGGCTCTCCTGTGCGGCGAACAGCAGCGGGCCGTACTCGACGTACGTGCCCTCGTCGACGAGCTCAGAGAGGTTCTCGCGGGCGGTGCGCCGGCCGCGCCTGCGCCGCCGTGCGACCGCCTCCGGGCGCGCCGCGTCAAGGCCGATCGCATGACGTTCGCGCACCGCGTC
>DATHGU010000245.1:0-10523 GCA_035317495.1 Solirubrobacteraceae bacterium | reverse complement strand
GTGATCGCAGACGAGCTGATCAAACGCAAGAAGTTCGTCTACCTGTGCACCAACGCGCTGCTGCTGGAGAAGAAGCTTGCGAACTTCAAGCCGAGCCCATACTTCTCCTGGGCCGTGCACATGGACGGCCTGCAGGAGCGCCACGACGCCTCGGTGGAGCGCGAGGGGGTATTCGAGAAGGCCGTGTCCGCGATCAAGGCGGCCAAGGCGGCGGGCTTTCGCGTCACGACCAACACGACCCTCTTCACGCAGGACTCGCCCAAGACGGTGCGCGAGGTGCTCGACTTCCTCAACGACGATCTGCAGGTCGACGAAATGATGATCTCGCCGGCCTACGCGTATGAGAAAGCACCCGACCAGGAGCACTTCCTTGGGGTGACTGAAACGCGCAAGCTGTTCAAGGAGGCCTTCAGCGAAGGCCGGCGCAAGAAGTGGCGCCTGAACCACAGCCCGCTGTTCCTCGACTTCCTCGAGGGCAAGGCCGAATTCGACTGCACCGCCTGGGGCATCCCCAGCTACTCGCTGTTCGGCTGGCAGCGCCCCTGCTACCTGATGGCCGACGGCTACACCGAGACCTACAAAGAGCTGATCGAGACGACCGACTGGAGCAAGTACGGCCGCGGCAAGGACCCGCGCTGCGAGAACTGCATGGCGCATTGCGGCTACGAGCCGACGGCCGTGCTGCAGACCACGCGCTCCCTGCGCCAGTCACTCCGCGCGATCGCCGGCTAGCGAGTCGGGCTCCGCCGGCAGCGCCTCAGGCTCACCGTCCGGGCGGATGTCCCGCCAGGTGAGGCCCTCGCGCAGCAGGGCCGGGATCCCGAGCGCGAGCGCCGTGAGAACCTCGACGGCCTGCAGGATGATGCCGTACGCCAGGCCGCGCCCGGCGCCGACGCCGTAGGCCGCCAGGACGACCAGGCATGCGGCCTGGAAGACGCCGACGTTCGAGGGCGTCGCGGGAAGGATCGCGCTCACGTTGACCGCCAGCAGGATCGCGGCGGCCGCGACCAGGCCGGCTTTGCCCTGCAGCCCGAGCGCGAGGATGACCATGTAGCAGGCGAGCCACTGCAGCGCCCAGGCCAGCAGCTGGCTGGCGACCGCCGTGGCGCCGTAGCGTGGCCTGGCGAACACCACCAGCCCGACCCGAGCCAGGGCGAGAAGTCGCGCAATCGCGTCCGCCGCGACCGCGATCCTGCGCCAACGCGCCCTCTGGCCCAGCGCCAGCAGGCGAGGGCCGGCGACGACCAGCGCGGCGATCAGCAGGGGGACGGCGATCGCGGCGGCGATGCCGGCCGGGTGTCCGCTCAGCAGCGGCACGCTCGTGAACGTCACCGCCGCCAGCACGCCCAGCGCGATCAGGTTGATGAGCGTCTGCGAGAAGACCGTGCCGGCGACCACGGGCAGCAGGCGCCGGTTGGGGCCGTCGAGCCTGCGCGTCAGCACGACCACGCGAGTCGGCTCGCCGATCCGCCCCGGCACCACCGCCGAGCCCATCACGCCGATCATCGTCGCCCGCGTGACGGCCATCCAGGAGATCGGCGTCTCGGGCAGGGCCGCGCGCAGGACCTCGTGCCAGGAGACCGAGCGCAGCACCAGCGAGCAGGCCATCAGCACGAAGGCCAGCGCGACCCAGCCGGGCCTCGCCGTGATCAGCGCGTGCCCGATGCGATGCAGGCCCAAGCGCGAGAGCGCGAACGCGAGCAGCCCGGCGAGCAGGATCGCGGCGACGATCAGCCCCGTGCGCCTGTGCCGCGTCCGCTTGCGAGCGGGCGGCGGCTTCTCGCGAGCCCCCATGGCGCGGGGTCTAGCAGAGTCGCCGACGACTAGCGAACCTCCGCGCGGCCCAGCTCGCCGAGCCCGCGACCGAGCGCGCCCTGCTGTGCGCCGTCCTGCGGCGCGCACGACGGCACGACGTCCCCATGCTGCCGGGGGCGGGTGACGCCGCCGGCGATCCCCGTCACGCGAGCGGTGAGGATCGCGATGTCGTCGCGCACTCGATCGTCGAGCTCGACGAGTCCGAGGAGGGCATCGATCGTGTCCTCGGCGAGCGCCGGAGCGCGCTGCTGCAGCCGCTCGATCATCTGCTGCGCCGTGACGGTGTGGTCCGGAGCGTGCGCCTCCAGCAGGCCGTCGGTGTACAGCGCCAGCGAGTCACCCGGCTGCAGGACGATCGAGGCCTCCTCGATGACGGGGTCCTCGAAGATCCCCAACAGCGCCCCGCGATTGCCCCACTCGCAGGCCGCTCCGCCGGCGCGCGCGATCAGCGCCGCCGGGTGTCCGGCGGAGGCGACGGTGACCTGCGCCTCGCTTTCGGCGAAGCGCAGGTGGACGAGGATCGCCGTCGCGAAGCGACCTTCGAAGTCCTGGTCGAGCATCACTCGGTTGACGCGCGAGAGAACCGCGCCGGGGCTCGTCTGCTCGCGCGCGTAGGCGACCGTCGTGTGGCGCAGGAAGCCCGTCAGGGCCGCGGCCTCGGCGCCCTTGCCGCACACGTCGCCGACCATCAGCCAGCAGCCCTGCTCGTCGCCGAAGGCATCGTAGAAGTCGCCGCCGACTTCGCTGCCCGCGCCCATCGGGCGGAAGAAGCTCGCCAGCTCCAGACCTGGGATGAGCGGCAGGACGGACGGCATCAGGCTGCGCCTGAGCGTGTGCGCGACGTACGAGCGCTCCGCATACAGCCGCGCGTTGTCGAAGGCCAGCGCGGCGCGGTCGCTGAGGTCTGTGAGCACGTCTAGCACGCCGCGCTCGTAGCGCTCGTCGTTGCCGATGTGCAGGAACGCGATCGCTCCGTGCGTGCGGCCGCGCGCGACCATCGGGAAGACGGCCGCCGAGCGATAGCCGGCGTCGCGCATCAGCTGCTGGTGCTCGTCGCTCTCGACGACCTGCGCCAGCGCCGCCTGATCGGTCAGGTCTGCAACCACGCGCGGCTCTCCCGTGCGGAGCACCTGCGCGACGGGATGGGGGCCGGCGAGATCCAGCGGAACCTCCTCCCGCACACGCTCCACTTCGCGCGCCAGGGCGGCATCGACGCCGGCCGCCACCGTGCTCTCGATCGAGCCGTCGCGATCGAGCAGGTAGATCACGCACAGCTCGGCGAGCTCCGGCACGGCGGCCTGCGCGAGGTTGCGCAGCGCCTCGGAAGGGTCGAGCGTCGTGTCGAACGAGGCGGTCGCGTCGATCAGGAATTTCAGTCGCCGGCGGTGCTCGCGTACGCCGTTGAGGGCCAGGTGGATCACACCTGTCGTCAGCACGGCGAGCACGATGCCCACGCACGCCACGGCGCCGAAGGTCCCCGAGACGTGTTCGTAGGTGAGCGGCAGCAGGAACGCCACCAGGCAGGCGAGCGTGACGATCAAGTAGCGCCCGCGCAGCTGGAAGGCGGCCGCGTGGCCGATCGCAAAGAAGTAGATGAGCGCGAACGGGCTGCTCGCGCCGTTGGACGCCGCGCACAGGATGGCGATCAGCACCACGCCCCACAGGTCGGCGGCGAGCGCGAGCGCGAGCGTGCTGCGCTGGCGGCGGAACGCCACGAACAGGACAGTGGCCACGACGAACGCGTTGATTGCCACGGCCACGATCGCGCCGGGAGCGCGCACATGCGGCAGCAGCGCGGCGGTTCCGCACAGGGCGCCGCCGATCGCGTACAGCCCCGCTGCGGCGACGATCGCCGCGCCGACTTCCCGGCCGCTCGGCGCCTGTTCGGCGAAGCCGATCCGCGGTGCACTCGTCGATGTCATGTCACACCGATCCCGCTCATCCCCGTCCCTCTCCCAAGCCCAGCTCCGTCGCATTGCTCCCCGATCGCGACTGGACTTCTTCGCATGCTCGTGTCTATCGTACGGCGAGGAGCTACTCGGCGTCGACAGCTGCGAAACGTTGGAGCCCGCTGCGCACCCAGTTGGGCACGTCGGTCCTGCTCCACGTCTCGGTGCTCACGCACACGTGTCGCAGGCGGCCTGCGACGAGCAGCTGCCCGTCGCGCGCCACATCGATCTCGGTCGTGATCGCGCTCCTGCCGAGCCGCACGATGCGCGCCGTCAACTCGAGTTGATCGTCGAAGCGGGCGGGCGCGCGGAAGCTCAGGCTGGCATCTGCAACGACCGCGTCGATGCCCCGCTGCACCATCTCCTGCCAGGGCCCCACGGCAGCCCGCCACAGTTCGGTGAAGGCGACGTCGAAGTACAGCAGGTAGTTCGCGTTGAACACGATGCCCTGCGGATCGCACTCGCCGTAGCGGACGCGTAGCTTGTGCACGAACGGGGCTTCCATCGCCGCGACACGCTAGCGGGGACCGCGTGGGGGTGGGCGACCGGGGCGAGCAGCGGCGAGCCTCACTGCGCGCGGGCGAGTAGGATATCGACCGGTCGATATAGAGATATTTAATATTTGATGTTTTTGGATCCAGGTCAATGCGAGCGCTGACATTCCAAGCACCGGGCGAGGTCCGTATCGAGGAGCGGCCGATGCCCGAGCTGCTTGCTCCCGACGACGCCGTCGTGCGAATCGACGCGACGGGCGTGTGCGGATCGGACCTGCACATCTACCACGGCCGGCTGAAGATCGAGCCGGGCTTCACGATCGGGCACGAGTACGTCGGCACGGTGACCGCGGCCGGCGACGCGGTGACGCGCGTGAAGGTCGGCGATCGCGTGGCGGGATGCTTCCAGACGGCCTGCGGAATGTGCTTTCACTGCATGCGCGGCGAGTACCAGCGCTGCGTCGAGTCGCGCAGCTTCGGGCTCGGCGCGACGATGGGCTCGCTGCAGGGCACGCAGGCCGAGTATGCGCTCGTGCCGCGCGCCAACCTCGTGCTGCAACGCGTGCCCGAGGGCGTCTCCGACGACGTCGCGCTGTTCGCCGGCGACGTGATGGGCACCGGCTATCACGGCGTCGCCGCGAGCGGGCTGCAGGCAGGCGAGGTGGCCGCCGTGCTGGGGCTCGGGCCGGTCGGCCTGTGCTCCGTGCAGGCCGCGCGGCTGGCCGGCGCGCGGGTGATCGCGATCGACTCCGTCGAGCAGCGCCTGGCCGTCGCCGAGTCCTTCGGCGCGACGCCGCTACACCTGACCGAGCAGGACGTGCGAACCGAAGTGAAGAAGCTCACCGAGGGGCGCGGCGGCGTGGACGTGACGATCGACGCGGTCGGTCACACCGACGTGCTCGACATGGCGATCCGCCTGACGCGCGCGTGCGGTCGCGTGCAGTGCCTCGGCATCTACGCCGAGCGCGGCGAGATCCACCTCGGGCTGGCGTGGCTGAAGTCGCTGACCGTTAGGGGCGGCTAGGCGAACGTGATCGCGCACCTCGACCCGGTCCTCGCGATGCTCGCCGACGGTCAGCTCGACCCGACGCCGCTCGTGACCCATCACATGCCACTCGATCAGGCGCCCGAGGCGTATGAGATCTTCGACCGGCGCGAAGCGCTGAAGATCGTCCTCACGCCGTGACGCCGAGCGCCCCCGCAGAGCTCGCGCAGCTGCCACTTGCTCTCGCCCGGCGCTAGGCGTAGCATCGGGAATGCAAAAGGCCACGACGAGAGTTACTCGGAGGGCCCGCGGGGCAGTCCGGGGGCGATCAAGGAGGTTCGCACCATGGACGTGTCCGATCACTCAGGCAACGCCGCCTCGATGCCTGAAACAGCGCCCGAGGCCCAAGCCGAGATGGTGCCCGTCGAGCACGAAACGGTTGATTTCGTAGCCAACGTTCTGGTGATCGCGCTGCCGCTGGCCGCCGTCGTGGCCGCCGGCTGGCTGGCGTGGGGCGGCAGCCTGCACTGGCAGGATCTGCTCGTGCTCTTCATCACCTACCTGTTCACCGGCATGGGTATCACCGTCGGGTTCCACCGCCTGTTCACGCACCGCAGCTTCGAGACGACGCGCGCGTTGCGCGTCGCGTTCGCGGTGTTCGGCTCGATGGCGGTCGAGGGGCCGCTGATCGAGTGGGTCTCGACGCACCGCAAGCACCATCGCTACTCAGACCGCACGGGCGACCCGCACAGCCCGCACGCCGAGTGTGCGCCCGGCTGGCGCGGAGCCCTGGGCGGTCTCGCGCACGCGCACGTCGGTTGGATCTTCCGTGGCGAGGACATCGCGAACCCGCGCCGCTACGCCAAGGACCTGCTCGCCGACCGCGACCTGCGCTTCATCGACCGCGCGTTCCCGCTATGGGTGCTCGCCGGGCTCGCCCTACCGTTCGGCCTCGGCTTGGCCCTGACCGGCTCCGTCCTGGGCGGCCTGACGGGGCTGCTGTGGGGCGGCGCGGTGCGCATCTTCCTGCTGCACCATGCGACATTCAGCATCAACTCGCTCTGCCACTTCTTCGGCCGGCGCTCGTTCACCACAGGCGATGAGTCGCGCAACCTGGCGTGGCTGGCGCCGATCACGTTCGGCGAGGCGTGGCACAACAACCACCATGCCTTCCCGACGTCCGCGCGGCATGGCCTCGGACGCCTTCAACCCGACCCCGGCGCCTGGCTGATCGGCGGGCTCGAGCGCTGCCGGCTCGCGTGGAGCGTCGTGCGCGTGCGCCCCGAGCATCAGCGGGCCAAGCGGATCGCCGGGGCGGCGTAGCGATCGGTGCCCGCAGTGGCGTATCGAGCGGTCCGCTACAGCGTCGCGGCCTGCGCACGACCGCGAAAGTGCCACATCGCCTTCTGCTCGTCGAGGCCCAGCAGTCGCCAGCGCCCCGTGCCGGGAGACCGCACGAAGATGCGCGCGTCGAGCACGCTGTGCATTCCCTCGAGCAGCCCGACCGCCTCGCGTACGTCGACGTCCTCGCCGAGCACGTGTGCGCTCATCACGTCGACGACCTTGAAGCGCAGCGGCTCGGGAGACGCCGGCTCCTGCGTCGGAGCTGGCGCGCGCTTGAGCTTGACAAGCGACAGGTCGCGCTCGCCGCGCGGCTTGGCGGCCCCGCCGTCGAGCGGTGCGATGTGCGCCCCGGTGCCCTTCGTCTCGCTGTCGAGTATCCACGTCTTGGCCATCACCTCAATCTAGCGACGGTTCGGGCCGCCCGCGGGAGCGCGCGAAGCCGCGATCTGAAGCTAGTTTGGACCACGAGACGATGGCGTCCCATCGAGCGAAGGAGACAGCCGTGACATCCCATGCAGTGACAGCAGAAGGGCGCGATCTCGCGCTGGCCGACGGCAATCGGATCCCGATGCTCGGTCTCGGCGCGTGGCAGGTGCCCAACGGGCCGGAGTGCGTCGACGCCGTGCGGTGGGCGCTCGAGCTCGGGTACAGGCACATCGACACCGCGCAGGCCTACGGCAACGAGGAGAGCGTCGGACAGGCGCTGCGCGAGAGCGGCGTGCCGCGCGAGGAGGTGTTCCTGACGACCAAGTTCTATCCCGCGCGCGAGGACCCGGCCGCCGAGGCCGAGCACAGCCTCAGACGGCTCGGCGTCGACCAGGTCGACCTGTACATCGTCCACTGGCCCCAGGGCGGACCGACCTGGGCCTGGCCGGGGATGGAACGGGCCCGCGAACTCGGCTACGCGCGCTCGATCGGAGTGTCCAATTTCAGCGTGGGCGAGCTCGAGCAGTTGACCGCCGCGACGAGCGTCGCGCCGGCCGTCAACCAGGTGCAGTTCAGCCCGTTCAAGTACCGACGCGCGCTGCTCGAGGCCTGCCGGCAGCGGAGCGTCGCGCTCGAGGCGTACAGCCCGCTCGGCACCGGCCGGCACCTCGAGCAGGAGAGCGTGAAGCGGATTGCGCAGCGCGCCGGACGCACGCCGGCACAGGTGCTGCTGCGCTGGTGCCTGCAGCACGAGCTCCCCGTGATTCCCAAGTCCACGCACCGCGAGCGCCTCGAGGAGAACGCGCAGGTCTTCGACTTCACGCTCTCAGACGAGGACGTGGCGGAGCTCGACGCGCTCGACGAGACCGGCGGCACCGACCAGGCGCTGGAGCGCAAGTGGTGGTGAGGTATCTCGCCCGCCACGAAGCCCTCCAATGCACGACGCACGATCTCGACGTTCTGCTCAGAAATAAGCGCTCACCTCGCCACCTCGGCCATCGGTTGCAGCGTAACGCGCTGACCGAGACGTTCGAGTTGGGATACCAGGTGTCGTTCCAGGTGCTGGGTGTTCTCACGTCGTAGGAAGTAGTCGCCGCCGAGATCTTCGTAGGGCCGGCCATCGCGCAGGATGTAGTAGGCGCTGACGAGGATCGAGTGGGCGACGGCGACGATCGCCTTTGAATGGCCGCGACGGCGCTTGACGCGCGTGTATTGCGCGTTCAGGTAGGTATCGCGGGTGCGCCCAGCGGCTGAGTTCGCGGCCTCGATGAGCGCGGTGCGAAGCCAGCTGTCGCCGTTGCGGGTCTTGCCCGTCTTGCGCTTGCCCGCGGATTCCTCGTTGCCGGGGCAGAGCGCCGCCCAGCTCGCGGCGTGGCGATGATCTGGAAAGAGCTTCATGTCCGGCCCCAGCTCGGCCAGGATCACCTCAGCGGTGCGCACCCCGACGCCGGGGATAGTTATCAGCAGCTCGAGCTCACGCTCTAAAGGGCGCAGGCGCTCCTCGATCTCGCCAGAGAGCGCGTCGATCGACGCGTCCAGGTAGTCGATGTGGGAGAGCAGGTGCGAGACGATCAGCGCGTGGTGGGAAGAGAAGCGGCCGGTGAGCGCCCGGCGAAGCTCCGGCAGCTTTGCGCCTCAGCTTGCCGCGCGCCAGCTCGGCCAGAGCCTCGGGATCGTTTCTGCCCTCGCAGAGCTCGGCGAGCATCGCCCGCCCGGAGACGCCGAGCACCCGGGTCGCGACCGAGGCGAGCTTGATGTTGGCGTCCACTGAGGGTGTCGTCCAAGGGAGCCCATCGCTCAAGATTCTGCTCGGCGTGCTCGTAGCAACAGTTCGGGGTGCCGTGGACTCCCAAAGCCAAACTCCTGTCGGACTCGTGGTGCCAGAACGTCAACGGCCTCGGTGGACGACCCCCACAGTCTCCCCATTTCATCCATCGGAGTGACGACCCACCGGGTCGTCATGGGCACTCCTGCGACATCGTCCGCGCAGTATCCCGGAGAGCACGCCCTGTGCGCCGGGGCTTGCTCCTGCTTGGTCTCTTGACTTCTTTCCGTCGACTCTCGAAGGATCGCGTCAATGCACGACTCTGCTGACCTCCCGGTGGGAGTGAACGGCGCGGGGGGTCGGGAATTCTCGTCGCAGCCGTGTTGCGGCGACGCGGAATCCGGACGTCAAGGTCCGCCGGGACTTCCGGCTGAGCCTACGACGTCTGCAAGTTGTGGACCGAGAACTCCTTCACATCGGGCGGGTTCGGGAAGCCTTGGTCGCCAAGGCCATGAAGTCGCGGCATCAACCGCTCCTGGACGAAGGCATCGAAGGCCTCGCGGGACTCCCAGAAGTCGATCACGCCCCAACCACCGTCGACGGGCCCGGCGGAGTGGACGATCATCCCTTTTGGCGGGTCCGTATCGATCTCCATTACGCCGTGAGCCGTGTCGTAGTTCTCCTGGGTGCCCCCGGCAAACTTGAGCCTGATGCCAACTGCCATGTCGGGTCCTCTCATTGGGTGTTTCGAGCGACCTTACTCGGCCCGAGCCCGCGCTAGCCTCCAGACCCCATGGCCCGCGAGCCCGAGCCCTGGCAGGCCGTCGCGGCTGGCCCGTTCTGACGGTCGCACCCTCTAGCGATAGCCAGCGCCCAGACTTGAGCAGCAAGGCGGCTCGCGCCGGCAGTAGAGTCCGCCTACTGCATTCCAATCCGGTAGGGGGACCAACATGGCAGAGCTTGCTGGTAAGCGCTTCGAGAATCCCGATGAGGTACGCGAGTTCGCCGGCGGCATGGGCCAGGTGGCGCTGGTGGACCTAAATGGCCATGCCGTTGGCAAGGGGACGTTCATGCCCGGCTGGCGCTGGTCGGAGCATGTAAAACCGATCGCGGGCACCGACTCGTGTCAGGTCGATCACATCGGATACGTCGTTCAGGGTCGCATGGCGCTCAAGATGGACGACGGTACCGAACGGGAGTTTGGCCCGGGAGACACCTTCCATATGCCGCCGGGACATGACGCCTGGATCGTCGGCGACGAGGTGTGTGTGTTGCTCGACTTTGGCGGGCTGAAGGGATACGCGCAAGCGACTTGACGTATTGGCGCCGATGCCGGATCGCCTGCGGGGTAGTGGGCAGCGATGTCTGAGGAGACCACGACCCCCGATCTGGTCGAGCTAACGCGGCGCGTCTATGACGCTGCGAATGTCGGAGATTTCGACGCGATGATGCGCCTCTTTGATCGTGACGCTGTGTGGGATATGCCCGACGAAGGAATCGGCACGTTTGAAGGCGCAGTCGCGGTTCGCCGGTTCGTCGAAGACTGGCGAGGCTCCTATGAGGAGTACGAGGTCGAGGTAGAGGACGTTCTCGACCTCGGCAATGGAGTCACATTCGCCGTCTCGATTCAGAAGGGCCGCCCCGTGGGTAGCGGCGGTTATGTCCAGATCCGCTTCGCTGCGGTCTACACATGGGCGGACGGGTTGGTAGGGCGAATCGCGAGCTACGGCGACGAGGATGAGGCC
>DATHGU010000244.1:0-6984 GCA_035317495.1 Solirubrobacteraceae bacterium | reverse complement strand
CGGCGTGCTCGAGCTCGCTGCGCTCCTCGGCGCTCAGCACGATCCTGGGAGTCGGTCTCGCCATCGCCACAGAGATTCGCGACAGGCGACATAACTCCTGCCGCGCAATTCGACCGGACTTACGGCGGGCAGCACTAAGCGATTGACCGCTGTGACGCTGGCGTCGGCTCGTGGCCGTCAGGGCTCATGCTGGGGAGCCGCGCACGGCGCTCGCTGTTTACTCCCCTCCTCGCCCCACACCCACGGCTCGTCCCGCATCCTTCCGTTCGACGGCGATCCTGGGACGGATTCGGGATGGCGAACTTATCGACCAACTGGCCAGGGAGCTCGATGGATGACTGAACACCAGCAGGCTGACGTGACGCCCAGTGGAGTCACGCAGCCGCAGGTCGATCAGCCGCATCTCCTCATCGTACTGAGCATGAACTTGGCGATTTGCAGGGCTTTCTTGAGGGTGAGCGACGGGACTTGAACCCGCGACCGCCTGGACCACAACCAGGAGCTCTACCAACTGAGCTACGCCCACCACGGGAGAAGGGAAGTCTAGCGCCGCGAGCTCAGGCCCTTCGGATGCCGAGGAGCGCGGATTGCGCGCCGCCGGCCCAGCCCTCGATGGCGCGCAGCGCCGGCTCGAGCTGCTCTTCCGCAACATCCTCGAGCGCCGATTCGCTGCGCTCCTCGACGGGCGTGCCCACAGGCAGCGCCTGCAACACCACGAGCCCACGTTCGAGCAGCGAGCGGATCGCCCGCTCGCCCAGCGCGAGACCCTCGGACGAAGGGCGATCGCGCAGCCGCGCGCCGGCCAGACGCCACACGTGTGCGAGCGTCAACGGCCCTCGATCGAGTGCGGCGAGGATCTCCAGCCCGAGCGAGTCGCCGAGCAGGTCGAGATCGCCCGCGGCACGCGCGGCGGAGGCGCTCGCCGGTCGCCCCTCGCCCGCGCCCCCCGTGGCCGGCGCCGCCGGTGCCTGAGCGGCCGTTCCCGGCGCCTGCTTGAGCGTCTCGAGCACGCGGTCGGTGACGACCTGGCCCTGACGCTGCGCGTTGCGCCAGCCGCGGCCCATGGCGAGCTGGGGTAGGGAGAGCTGAGGCCCTTCGATGATCGTCAGCGTGGCCTGGTTGACGTTCCACTTGCGCTCGCCCACGTCCACCCACTCCTCCCTGGCCCACGGCACGGCGATCGGCAGCAGCTCGCGTTCGGTCAGGTTGAAGCGGCAGACGTTGTGTGGGAACTGGCGGATCTCCACGTGATACACGCGGCACAGGCTCGCACACGCCGCCGGTCGCGGCCCGCGGTCACAACGCGGCGCCAGCGGAGCGCGGCGCTGCCAACCGCTCGCGCATCACCCGCACGGCCTCGGGATTGGAGTCGATCAGCACATAGCGACGGCCGAGCTGCACGGCGACCGCGCCGAGCGTGCCGCTTCCCGCGAAGAAGTCCATGCACCAGTCGCCGGGACGCGTCGAGGCCTGCAGCATGCGGCGCACGATGCCCTCGGGCTTCTGCGTGGGATAGCCGGTCTTCTCGGCGCCGTTCGTGGGCACGATCGTATGCCACCAAACGTCCGTCGGCAGCTTGCCCTTGGCGGCCTTCTCCGCTGTGACGAGGCCGGGCGCCATGTAGGGCTCGCGATCGACATCATCGGAATTAAAAAAATAGATCGACGGGTCCTTGACGTACACGAGGATCGTGTCGTGCTTGGCCGGCCAGCGGCGCTTTGCGCGGGCGCCGTAGTCGTAGGCCCAGATCAGCTCGTTGAGAAAGCACTCGCGGCCGAAGATCTCATCGAGCAGCAGCTTGCAGTGGTGCGCCTCGCGGTAGTCGATGTGGAAGTACAGCGTGCCCTCGCGGCGCAGCAGCCTGTGCGCGTGCTCGAGGCGCGGCGCGAGGAAGCCGAGGTAGTCCTCGAAGGCGTCGCGATAGGAGGACTCGGCGAGCAGCCGCGTGCGATAGCGGCGCCCCTGAAAGCCCGTCCGCTCGCCCTGCTCGTCGCCGACGACCTGCAGCGTCCTGCGCACCTGCGCCCGGCCGGTGTTGAACGGCGGGTCGATGTAGATCAGCTGGAACGCCCCGTCGGCGAACGACGGCAGCAGGTGCAGGTTCTCGCCGAGCAGGATCTGATCGGCGTCGGGTGATTCCGTGGCCACTGGCAGGTAGCTTATGTCCGCGCCCCGATGGAGCCGACCAGCTCTATCCATGCGTAGCGGTGAGCGCACAGCGATCTCGCATCGCCGGCAGGCGGCAGCGTGCGCAGCGTGCGCGCCGGCATGCCTGCCGCAGTCAGGAAGATCGCATCGAGCACCGCCGAGCCGCCGCTGCCCGGCGCGAAGCTGAATCCGGCGCGCGTGACGCTCAGGCTGTGCGCGCCCGCCGACAGCCTCACGCGGATCGGCGTGGCGGTGTCGGGCACGAGCGAGTTGCCCGCCAGCTGCCCGGCGATCGTCGCGCGCGGACGCCCGTCGACGCTCACGCGCACGTCCGGCATGAACTGGCCCTGCAGCGAGAGGTCCCAGCGGCCCCCGCGCGGAACCTGGAAGCGTGCGGACAGCGTGCCGGCTCGCCGCATTGCAAAGCCGTTGCGCTGATGACCCCAGCCGGCCGGCCGCGAAGCGCTGTGCAGCGACACGCGCACGAGTTGCGGCGCCAAGGCGCCAACCGCGGCGAGGCCGTGGGTGGAAGCGATTCGGGCGGTGCGCCGCACGCGCGCGCATGTGAGCGGCGTTCGATCGGCGGTCGCTTCGCGGCGGATAGCCGCTGCGGCATCGCCGCGGCGATCCCACACGTCGTAGTAGGCGCCCTGCCAGGCGAGCCTGTACGCGGCCGGCGGCGGGCTCGCGCTCGGGTCGCGCCGTGTGATGATCAGCGGGTACGCCCGCAGCGCGTCCGGCGCGGCGCGGTCGAGCTCGACCGGCTGGCCGTAGCCGCCCGCCAGCCGCGCGAGCGCCGGCGGCGGATAGACGAAGTCCGGGCCGCCGACGTCGAGATCGCGCAGCTCGTACATCGAGTATTCGTCGAAGTCCGTGAACAGCGTGGGACCGCGGCGCGCGAAGCGGTCGTTGAGCAAGGCCAGCTCGTCGTAGCGCGCGCTCGGCGCGAGGTTCGAGCTGTGGTACTGCGCCGCATCGGAGGCGAGCACGCCGCCGGCCAGCACGAGCGCGAGCAGAGGCGCGGCGACCGATCGGAGATCGGCCAGCGCCGCGCGCCCGGCAAGCATGCGTCCGGCGGGCGGGCCGCCGGCCGACGGCCGACCGATCACAGATCGGCCAGCGTGAAGCAACGCGGCGACTGCACCCCACGCCAGCAGCACGACGACGGGCGAGCTGATCATCAGGCTCTTGGCGCTCACCCACGTGGTCGAGTTGCTGCTCAGCACCAGCCACACCACGAGCATCAGGGCGATCCAGCCGGCCAGCGCGTGGCGCCCTATGCGCAGCAGGTGCACGGCGCCGAGCGCGCAGGCGGCAAGCGTGACCACGATCAGAACGTCCGTGAAGAACAGCGCGCTGCCGGCCGGCGACTGCTTGTAGCTGCCGCGCAGCCACACGCCGAGCGCCTGCGTCCATTGCAGCGGCGCGGGCAGGTTGCCGGGGTTGCCGCTCGACGCTACGTTCTGCGCGACGTGCAGCGAGCCCGACACGCGGACCCACGTCGGCCAGGCGCATATGAGCAGCACGAGCGCGCCCAGCGCGACCGTCGGCAGCGCGTCGCGCGCGCTGCGCCGCCCGCCGAGATGCTCACCGACGAGCACCGCCAGCAGGACCGCCGCGGCAGCGAGCGCCCACGCGCCGAAGCCCACGCCGATCGCCGACACGCCGGCCGCAACCACGAGCGCGAACGGCGCGCCGCGCAGCGGCCCGCGCGAGAGCCAGCGCCGGTGCAGGCCGACGAGCGCTCCGAGCGTGAGGACCATGCTCAGCGCAGTGATCTCCTTGACCGAGCCGATCAGCTCGTAGCCATAGACGAGCGCGGGCACCGTCGCGCTGAGCGCCGCGAGGGCGGCCCACGCCCCGCGCAGGCCGATGCTGCGCGCGAGCAGCCACGCCGGCCCCCAACCGATCGCCAGCATCAGCGCGTTGAAGGGCTGGAAGCTCCAGATCAGCGGCAGCCGGAGCAGCAGGGCGCTGCCGCCGAACAGCGTGTCGGCGCCGGAGGGATAGTTGCTGGCGTAGTAGCTCTCGATGAACCGCCCGTAGGAGTTGCGCAGGTCCAGGTGGGAGTAGTCCTGACCGTGGTGGATCAGATAGTCCGCGCCGATCAGGTGCACGGCGGAGTCCGACAGGGCCATGAAGGAGGAGAAGCTCGGCCGCCCGGCGAGCAGCACCGGCGCGATCGCCAGCAGGTACGCAAGCGCCGCCACGCCCGCCAGCCACCACCACGCGCGCAGGCGCTCGACCAGCAAGCGCAGCCGCGAGCGCGCGAGCGCCAGGCCGCTCAGCGCGACGGCGGCCAGCAGATAGGGCGTCGCCTCGGCGAGCGGGAAGACATATGAGCTCAGCTGCGACAGCGCGATCAGCGCGGCCGCGCCGACGCTCGGCAGCAGCGCGGCCGGCAGGAATTCGCCGCTCAGCCGGTCGACCAGCAAGCCGGCGCCAAGGCACAGCAGCGCCAGCGCCAGCGGGTAGGCGAACACCGTGAGCGCGAACAAGCGCGCCATCATCCCAGGCGGCACGCGACTGCCGGTCGCCCCGCCGCCCGCCGATCGCGCCCGCCGATCGCCGCGATCTCCGATCGCGGGCAACCTCGCGGCGCGCCCGGCATCAGTGCCGAACGCGCCGCAAGCCGATCCAGGACCGCACCGCCGCTCCCGACAAGCCCCGCGCGGGGGATTGGGGCTATGCGGTTGGGAGCGGTGGGTACGGTCCCGTCCCCATGTAGGACCTCATGCCGGGGTGAGCGAGGTCCTGCTCGCTTCCTACCCGATCATCGCGCGAGGAAAACGGAAGTTGCCAAGCCCAGCTCGCCACCGGGCGGCGCGTCACCTCGTAAACCGCATGGTTGAGCGGTTTCAGTACCCCCGGCTGGACTCGAACCAGCAACATCCGGCTTAGAAGGCCGGTGCTCTATCCAGTTGAGCTACGGGGGCCCGACGGCACACCTGACGGTGCGCCGCGCAGCGCGCCCGCGACGGTCGACGTCGTGGCGCTTGCATCGTGGCATGTACTTAGGCAAGCTTGAGCGGAAACCTGTAAAAGTTCGTCCATGAGCACCGTGGAGGACGACGAGCAGGATCTCACGCGCAAGCAGCGGCGCGAGCAGGCGCGCGCCGAGCGCAAAGCTCTGGAGGAAGCCGAGGCGGCCGGCGCGGCGCGGCGCAAGCGCCTGATACAGCTCGGCAGCGTGGCCGGCGTCGTGGTCGTGATCATCGTCGTGATCCTCGCGGCCACCGGCAGCGGTGGCTCGAACGGCGGCATCCAGACGTCTACAGAAGGCAAACCGCCCCCGGCGGTCGCCGAAGTGACCGCGCTGCTGCAGGGCATCCCGCAGAACGGAAACACGCTGGGCAATCCGAAGGCATCGGTCACGATGGAGTACTTCGCCGACCTGGAGTGCCCGATCTGCAAGGACTTCACGCTCGGCGCGCTACCGCATCTGATCGAAAAGTACGTGCGCAAGGGGCAGATGAGGATCGACTTCCGCAACCTCGAGACGGCCACGCGCGAACCGGAAACGTTCAAGACGCAGCAGGTCGCGGCGCTCGCGGCGGGCAAGCAGCAGAAGCTGTGGTACTACACCGAGCTCTTCTACCACGAGCAGGGTCAGGAGGGCAGCGAATACGTGACCGAGCAATACCTCCAGGGCCTCGCCCAGCAGGTGCCGGGGCTGAACCTCGCGAGCTGGTCCGCGGCGCGCAACGAACCGCAGTTCACCAACGAGGTCGCCGCGGATGCGCAGGCGGCCAGCAACGCCGGCTTCACCGGCACGCCGTCCTTCCTGATCGGCAAGAACGGCGGACAGCCGCAGAAGCTCGAATACTCCTCGGTCAGCGATCCGTCGTCGTTCGAAGCGGCGATCGACAAGCTGCTGAAGAGCTAGGACCGCGTTGAGCGCGCGAGCGCTGAGGATCACGATGATCGTCCTCGCGACGATCGGGCTGGGCGTGGCGACGTATCTCACGTACATCCACTACGCGGGCATCAAACCCCTGTGTGGACGCAACGGTGGCGGCTGCGAGATCGTGCAGACCTCGGAATACTCGAAACTGGCGGGCGTGCCCGTGGCGCTGATCGGGCTGATCGGCTACGTGGCGATCCTCGGCTCGCTGCTGGCTGCGGAGAACGAGACGACGCGCTTCGCGACGGTCGCCTTCACGGTCGTCGGCTTCGGCTTCAGCGCCTACCTGACCTACCGCGAGCTCTTCTCGATCCACCACATCTGCGAGTGGTGCGTGTCGAGCGCGGTGATCGTGACGATCCTCATGTGCCTGGCCGTGTGGCGTTTCCTGCGCGGCGAGACCAGCGGGCACGAAGCGGTGCCGGGCGGCGATCCGCCACGCGGCGAGGACGCTGCGCCGCTCGGAATAGCGAGCCCCTGAGCGCTCTCACGGCCCGGTAATACGGGTCAACCGGCTAGTCAATACGTCCACTCAGGCCCGCCGGTGCGAGCGCGCGCGCGCAGCGCCGCCGACGTGTGAAGCAGGCAAATGCGCTCTCCGATCCCCAATGCCCGCGCCGCGGCGGTCACCAACCTCGAGCGGCTCGCATCCGAGCAGCCGAGCGCCGCCCCGGCGCCCGATGACGAGGCGCGCGACCTCGCGGTCGCGGGAGATCAGCGCATCGCGCGCCTGTTCGAGATGACCAGCGACCTGCTGGCGACGATCTCCCTGGACGGCCGCTTCACGTTGCTGAATCCTGCCTGGGAGCAGGTGCTGGGCTGGACGCGCGAGGAGCTGCAGGCCAAGCCGATCCAGGAATACCTCCACCCGGACGACGTCGACCAGACGCTCGCGCTGCTGCTGACCGGCAACCATCGCCCGGCGCACCTGG
>DATHGU010000243.1:0-2361 GCA_035317495.1 Solirubrobacteraceae bacterium | reverse complement strand
ATACGTCGCCAGCGCCTGCGCGGTCCCGGCTGCTCGCCAGGCCTTGAGACTCGCCGTGACGGCGAGGACCAGCACCAGCCAGATCGAGACGAGCGTCGTCATACGCGAGCGGCGGGCACGGCGGTAGATGGGCTCGTCGCGGCCGGCGACACCTGCTTGTGCTCGGGCATCGCGCGGCACGATACGACGAGGCTCGGATCTCCCGGACTCGCTGGGTGCGGGGCGGTGCTCAGCCGGTACGTGTCAGCGCGCTCGCGTCCACCTGAGCGGGGGACGTGTAGCCGCTCAGGGCAAGCGTCAGGTCGAGCTCGGCGAGCAGGCAGCGCAGCACCTGCTCGACCCCCGCCTGGCCGCCGAGAGCCAGCCCCCAGACATACGGGCGCCCAACGCACACGGCGTCCGCGCCGAGCGCCAGCGCCTTGAACGCATCGGCGCCGGTCCTTATGCCGCTGTCGAACAGCATAGGCAGGTCGCCGACGGACTCGCGGATCGACGGGAGGGCGTCCAGCGCACCGATCGACCCGTCCACCTGGCGGCCACCGTGGTTGGAGACGATCAGCCCGTCGACGCCCTCCTCGACGGCGCGCAGCGCGTCCTCGGCATGGACGATCCCCTTGAGCACGATCGGCAGCCGCGTCTGCTCTCGCAGCCACGCCAGATCCGTCCAGCTGACAGTGGGGTTGGTGAACTGGTAGGCCCAATGGCCGAGCGCCGGTCCGGGATCCTCCTCGGGCGGCTGCTCGAGCGCCGCGCGGAAGACTGGATCGCTGAAGTAGTTGGCGACGCCCTCGCCTTTGAGGAAGGGCAGATAGGCGTGCTGGAGATCGCGCGGGCGCCAGCCGAGGAACCATGTGTCGAGCGTCAGCACGATCGCGCCGTAGCCCGCGCGCTCGGCGCGCGCCACGAAGCTCGCTGCAAGCTCGCGATCTCTCGGCCAGTAGAGCTGATACCAGCGGCTCCCCTCCCCCATCGCCTCGGCGACCTCCTCGATCGAGTGCGACGCCGCGGTGCTGAGGATGAAGGGCAGTCCGTGCGCCGCGGCGGCGCGGCTGCTGGCGAGCTCGGCGTCAGGATGAACGATCGATTGAACGCCGACGGGCGCGAGCATCAGCGGGGCGGGCATCGACGTCCCGAGCACCGCGGCGCGGAGGTCGCGCTCAGAGACGTCGCGCAGCATGCGCGGAACGATCCTCCAGCGCTCGAAGGCGTCGAGGTTGGCGCGCATCGTCCGCTCCGCGCCCGCGCCGCCCGCCACGTAGCCGTAGGCCTCGGCGCCCAACGTCTCGCGCGCCCGGTCCTGCAGCGCGGCCGCCGAGATCGGCAGCGCCGGCGTCTGCTCGATCAACCCGCCGGCGTAGATCTCGTACTGGAAGCTCGCGAAGTCCGGCGTTTGCGACTGGAGATCGGGGTCGGCCATGCGCGGACCCTATCGAGGCCGCTCGAGCGCGTCCTAGGGCGAGTCCTCGACCGCGTCCCCGGGCGACCCCTCGACCGCGACCTCGCGCAGCGCGTGCGAGTCGACGTCATAGACGAACCCGCGCACGACCTCGCGGTGCGGCAGGAACGCGGAGCGGCGAACGCGCAGCACCGACTGGCGAACGTCCGCATCGAGATCCGTGAAGGACTCGATCGCGAAGGCCGGCGCGACGCCCGTCGCCTGCTGCAGCTCGGCCCGGAAGCCGTCGTCGCTGAGCACCTGCATGCCGCAGTCGGTGTGGTGGATCAGCATCACCTCCTCCGTGCCCAGACGCCGTTGGGAGACGGCCAGCGAGCGGATCACGTCGTCCGTGATCACGCCGCCCGCGTTGCGCAGGATGTGCGCCTCGCCATCGCGCAACCCCAGCGCGGCGAACACGTCCAGGCGCGAGTCCATGCACGTCACGATCGCCAGTCGACGGCTCGGGCGCACGTCGAGATGGCGCGCCGGCAGCGAGCCCGCGAAGGCGCGGTTGTTGGCGAGCAGCTCGTCGATCGTGTCCATAGCGGCGCACCCTAGACCAGGAGCGCTAGCGATCGCCCGAACGTGAGGCGCCATGACCGCCGCGTAGATAGCGTGCCAGGCCCTGGTAGCTCTGCGAGGGCGGCAGTGCCTGTCCATACGCGCCCACCGACTCCGCCGCGCCCGCCTGCGCCACGGCAGCGCCGGCCGCGCGGGCGCGCACGCGAGCGACGAAGCTTGCCTCGTCGAGCTCGCCCGCCCACGCCTCGACCTCGTCGAGGTGCTCGCGCAGCGCGCTGAGGTGTGCCCCGACGTCCTCATAGGCGCCGAAGTGCGTGACAGCCAGGCTGCGCGGCCTCCACCGCTCGATCAGATCCAGCGAGGCGCGCCACGCGCGCAGGTCGATGTCGGGCGGCGGCGTG
>DATHGU010000242.1:0-3705 GCA_035317495.1 Solirubrobacteraceae bacterium | reverse complement strand
CTCGCCCAGCTCCAGCACGCGCGCGGCGAACCCCGCCGGGGGCACGGGTGAGCTTGCGGGGCTCGACGGACCCTCAGACGGCATCGGCCGGCGCCCGGAGCTTGACCCCGATGCGCTCGGCAACGAGGTCCATGTCGGTGCGGTGCTTGACGATCACCGACATCGTGTCGGTGAAGGACTCCTCGTCGATGTCGTCCACCCCGAGCAGCAGCAGGGCTCGCGCCCAGTCGATCGACTCGGCGATCGACGGCGGCTTCTTCAGGTCGAGCTCACGCACCATGCCGATCACCTCCACCAGCCGGCGCGCGACGGTCTCCGGCAACTCCGGCGCGTGCAACCGCACGATCTCGAGCTCGTGCTCGAGCTCGGGATAGTCCAGCCACAGATACAGGCAGCGGCGCTTGAGCGCCTCGGTCAGCTCGCGTGAGTTGTTCGAGGTCAGCAGCACCACCGGGTGCGTACGCGACTCCACCCGCCCGAGCTCCGGAATCGAGATCTGGAAGTCCGACAGCACCTCGAGCAGCATCGCCTCGAACTCCTGATCGGTCTTGTCGATCTCGTCGATCAGCAGCACCACCGGCTGCTCGGAGGCGATCGCGCTCATCAGCGGTCGCGCGAGCAGGAACTCCTCGCCGAAGATGTCCTCCTGCACGGCGTCCCAACCCGTGCCCGACGCCTCCGCCTGGATACGCAGCAGCTGCTTGCGGTAATTCCACTCGTACAGCGCCTTCGCCTCATCGAGGCCCTCGTAGCACTGCAGGCGCACCAGCTCGCGCCCCAGGTACTTGGCCAGCGACTTCGCGAGCTCGGTCTTGCCGACGCCGGCGGGCCCCTCGACGAGCACCGGCTTGCCGAGCTTCGTCGCCAGGTAGGACACGAGCGCGGTCGACTCGCCCGGTAGATAGCCAACCGAGCGCAGCCCGGCGGCGACGGCTTCAACGGAGGTCGGCGCCACCGACGCGGAGTCGGGCGCCTCGGACGGTGAGGCGGGCATTCTCAGCGCAATGATAGGCGCCGGGCGGGTGCGTGGCCGGGCGCGTCCGCGCTCGCGCGGGTCGCTTCTGCCCTCGCGATCGACGAGACGCTTGCGATCTCGCGCGCGATCCCCGACACTGAGCGGGTGGATGCGGTGGTTCACCAACCGGGCGAGGGCGAGCGGCATGGACTCGGCAGCTCGGAGCTCATCATCAAGGCCACGGGCGAGGACACCGGCGATTCGTTCTTCCTCTCCGAGACGACGATCGCTCCGGCATTTCCGGGGCCGCCGCCGCATGTCCACGAGCGTCTCCACGACATGTTCTACGTGCTCGAGGGCGCGCTGACGGTGCGCTTGGGCGAGCAGACGCATCAGCTGCAGGCGGGCTCGTTCGTGTGTGTCCCGCCCGGCGTGGTGCACACGTTCCGCAACGACGGCGACGTTCCAGTTCGCTTCCTCAACTTCAACACGCCCGCGGGCTGGGAGCACTACATGCGCGATCTCAGCAAGGCGGCGCAGGCGGGCGATTTGACGCCCGAGACGATCGGACGCGTGGCCTCGCGCCACGACTTCCGCGCGATCTGACCTACTCGCCGCTCGGCGGCGCGTCCTCGAAGGACATCTGATCCGACGGCGCGGGCGGATAGCGCGGGCGCCCGCGCGGTCGGCGCTCTCCGGGCGCAGGGCTCGAGGCGGGGGCGGGCGTAGCTCTCGCGGGACGAGCGGGCGCCCCGGGCACGGCGGTCGTCTCCTCGCCTCCGCCGACGGGGCCGTGCGGTGCGAGATCTCCCTCATCGCGGCGCGGCCGGCCGATCGTCTCCTCCCGATCGCGCTCGCCGTCGCGCTCGTGCTCGCGCGGTCTTCGGCGCTGCCCGGAAAGCGGTGGTTGTCCCCGCTCGCCCGCCCGGATCCGCCGCCCGGCGTAGAGAAGTCCGAGCGCGAGCAGCAGGGCGATGAAGATGCCCCACTGCACGCCTACGGTCGCGGTGATGCGCTGATTGCCCTGCAGTCCCGGCTTGTCGAGCAGGCGGTAGAAGATCAGGACCGCCGCCCAGCCGCCGGCGATCATCACGATCAGCCCGTCGCCGCCGGGAAGCTGGAAGATGCGGCCCTCGGCGCGCGCGAACAGCATCGCGAGCACTCCGGCGCTGACGAGCAGCACGGCCGCCTCCACGAACGAGAAGGCCTGGAACGCGCTGAGGCTGCGCTCTGTGGCGTGTGCGGCGTTGCGTATGACGACCGTGTCGGTCTTGCTGTACCACGGCAGGAGCATCGACACGAACAACCCAAACGACACGAGCGCCGCCGTTCGCCGCTCGCGCTCGAGCGCACGCCAAGCGTCCGCCAGCCTCGTCATCGCTGACCGTCCCTCCGCCCGATCGACTCGATGTGCCTCACGCGCTTAGTCTAAGAGCGCTTGGAGCGGCCCGGCGCTAGCGGTGGGATACGACGATCGTGCCAGTCGCGGTGGCGAAGTTGCCCGCCGGGTCGGTGGCGCTCAGCGTGACGTTGAACGTCCCGCCGGCCGCCGGTGTCGACCACAGCAGTCTCGGCTTGCCGCGCCCGAGGTAGGCGCTGTTCGTGGCAACCACACGCGTGCCCTGACGGACGGTCAGGCGCACGGTCGAGATCTTCGACAGCGACAGCTGCACGCCCGCGCGCGTTCCGCCCTTGAGGTTCCTAGTGAGCAGCGAGATGACGGGCGGGGTCTTCAGGTCGGCCGTGAAACGCTGGGCCGTCGAGCAGTAGATCTGATCCCCCGCGATCGGCGTCGGCGCCGGGGTCGCCGCGGCGCCGTGCGCAGCGGAGCGCGACGCGCTGGCCGACGCCTGCGTGCCCCCCGACGGTGGGGGTGTCGCAGGCGTCGTGGTCGTAGGGGTGGTCGGCGTCGTCGTCGTTGGGGTCGGCGGCGCGGCCGCGGGCGGGGCCGGCGCGATCGGAGTGCCCTTGCGAGTTCGTTCGCACAGGTGCTGCAGGAATTCCGTGAGCAGTTCGTGGTAGTTGAGGTTCGATTCGGAGTACTGGTCGTACAGCGACCACGCGCCGGTGTCGTAGTGGGGGACCTCGACGCGCGCCTCGGCGTCGCCAGCTTCGAACAGCTTCAGCCCGAGCGGGTCCTTGGTGATCGAGGTGTAGTCGTACAGTCCCACGAGGGCCTGGATGAAGCCGTTGAGGATCCTGACGCTGGGGGCGTAGGTGTACTCGGCGTAATGCGAGCCGGCACCCGTCTTCACCTGCACGCCTGTGGACGGCTTGGTCTGGAAGATCCCGAGGGCCTGTTGCGCCGCGGTCAGCAGCGCCGGTTCCTTGAAGCGCGACCAGGCTCGCGCGAACACCTGCAGCGCGGTGCCCTGCGAGAGACCGCTCGTCCACGGGGGCCGGCCGCCGTCGAACTGGAAGAGGTACTCCCAAGCGATCCCGCCGGCTCGCCTGGTAGCGAGCGGCAGCACTTCGCCGAGCAGCTGGCGAAGATTCGAGTTTTCATGTCCCGACAGGAAATAGCCGTTGGCCTTCCCGAAGGTTCCCAGCCACTGGATCTCGATGCCCTGGCCGGCGTAGTACTCCCAGACGATCTTGCTCGGGGGGAAGCTCACGCGCGTGCCGCTCGACAGCAGCGGTTCGGTGGTCCACCAGTGCCGGTTGTTCTCGAGCGTCAGGAACAGCGCGGGCAGGCGCGAGGGGGTGAAGCCGCCGGCGGCGGCGATCGCCTGCAGGTTGGCTATCACCGC
>DATHGU010000241.1:0-3235 GCA_035317495.1 Solirubrobacteraceae bacterium | reverse complement strand
TCGACGCGCGCGATCGCCTCGCGCGAGAGCGCCTCGGCGGTGGGTGCGGCGCTGGTGGCGCCTTCGCTCATCTGCTGCTCTCCTCTCGTCGGACCGGCGTTTGCGGAAGTGGGAAGTGGGAGCTGAAGGCTAGAACTTGATCGCCCCGTCGGGTAGCTCCACCCCAGGGAAGATACGCGCCCCGTGGGCGATCACGTTGTCCGCCCCGACGGTTACGCCCTCTCCGAGCACCGCGCCCCCGCTGATCGCGGTGCGCGCGCCGACGCGAGCGCCGGCCGCGACGATGCAGTCGCGCAGCATGCAGCCCTCGCCGATCTCCGCGCCGTTGAGGATCACGGAGCGCTCCACCGTGGCTCCGGCGCCGATCGAGACGTCTTCTCCGAGCACCACCAGGCTGCCGACATGGGCGCCGGCGGCCACGCGCACGCCGCGCTCGAGCACGGCCGGCGGGATCACGCGCCCAAGCACCTCGGCGCTCTCGTCGATCGCCAGCCAGTCGCTGCCCAGGCGCTCGCCGACGGCCGTCTCGACGTTGCCCTCGATGATGTCGAAGGTGCCCTGCAGGTAGCGCTCGGGCGAGCCGATGTCCAGCCAGTAGGCCTCCGAGGGGAACCCGTACAGGCCGTTGCCGACCAACAGCGGCCAGACCTCCCGCTCGATCGAGACGTTACGGTCGGGCGGTACGAGCTCGAGGATCTCACGCTCGAGCACGTACGCGCCCGCGCTGATCAGGTTCGTGTCGATCGCGTCGGAGCTCGGCTTCTCGAGGAAGTCACGCACCGAGCGATCCTCGTGCAGGTGCACCAGCCCATAGGCGGTGGGGTCGGCCACCGGCACGAGCGCGAGCGTCGCCTTCGCTGCGGTTCGCTCGTGCTGGGCGATCTGCTCTGTCAGATCTATATCCGTCAGCACGTCGCCGTTGAGCATCAGGAAGCGCTCGTCGAGCATCGGCTCGGCGAACTTCAGCGCGCCGGCCGTGCCGCGCGGATCGGGCTCCTCGACGAAGCGCAGGCGGATCCCCAGCTCCGAGCCGTCGCCGAGCACGTTGCGCACGCTCGTAGCAAGAAAACCGCACGACATGATCACGTCATCGACGCCGTGCTGGCCGAGCCACTCGAGCATGAAGGAGATGAACGGCCGGTCGACCAGCGGCACGACCGGCTTGGGCACCGTCGACGTCAACGGGCGCAGCCGCGTGCCCTCGCCGCCCACGAGGATCACGGCCTGCATCAGGCGAACGCCTCCGTCCCTCTGCCGATTCCCTCGTAGACCATGCCGGCCGCGCGCACGAGGTCGGGATCGAGAGCGTTGCGCCCATCGATCACGAGATTCCCGCGCATCGCCTCGGCGACGCCCTGCCAGTCGAGCTCCAGGAACTCGGGCCACTCGGTGACGAGCACCACGGCGTCGGCCTCGGCGATCGCGTCGAGCGCGTTGGATGCATAGTCGAGTTGCGGCATCAGCTTGCGCGCCTCCTGCTCGGCAACCGGATCGAACGCACGCACCTGTGCGCCCTCTGCCTGCAGACGCGCGGCCAGCACGAGCGAGGATGCGCCCCGCATGTCGTCCGTGTTCGGCTTGAACGCGAGCCCGAGCAACGCGACTCGCCGGCCGGCGAGCGAGGAGAGATGCTTCTGCAGCTTGGAGACGACGCGCCGCTTTTGCAGCTCGTTGACCTCGATCACGGCATTCAGCAGCTGAAAGTGGTACCCGGAGTTGCCGGCCAACAGCTTCAGCGCGCTGACGTCCTTCGTAAAGCAGCTTCCGCCGTAGCCCAGGCCGGCCTGGAGGAACTTCGGGCCGATGCGTCCGTCCAATCCCATCCCGCGCGCGACCTCCACGACGTCGGCGCCAACCTCCTCGCAGACGTTGGCGATCTCGTTGATGAACGAGATCTTCGTCGCGAGGAAAGCATTGGCGGCCAGCTTGATCATCTCTGCGCTGGAGATGTCGGTGCGCACGAGCGGCGCGTCGAGCGGCGCGTAGAGCTCGACGACCGCCTCGCCGGCCCAATCGCCTACGTCGCCGACAACGACGCGATCGGGGTGCAGGAAGTCTTTGACCGCCGAGCCCTCCTTGAGGAACTCCGGGCAGGAGACGTAGCTGAAGCTCGACTTGCCCTGGTCACGGAAGATCCGCTTGATGTTCGAGCCGGTGCCACACGGCACGGTGGACTTCATCACGAGCGCGTGACGCTCGGAGGCTGGCATCGCGTCCACGACCTGATGCACTGCGGAGAGATCCGCGTCGCCGGAGTGCGTCGGCGGAGTCCCCACCGCGACGAACAGCAGGCGCGAGTACTGCAAGGCTTCGCCCAGCTCTGTCGAGAAATGCAGCCGCTCCGCGTTTCTCGTGAGAAGCTCCTCCAGCCCGGGCTCGTAGATCGTCACTTCGCCCGCGCGCAGCCGCGCGATCTTGGCCGCGTCGATGTCGACGCACCAGACGTCGCTGCCCAGCTCGGCGAAGCCGGCGGCGGTCACCAGGCCGACGTAGCCGGTGCCGATCACTCCTATGGGCGAGCGCTCCCGGCTCATCAGCGGGGAAGGCTAGCGGGCCGGCATGCGCCAGGGCACGGGCGCGCAACGCCCAGCAGGCTTTCCTGGCGCAGCGTGCGGACGCTCAGGCGCCCAGCCGGAAGACCGGATGCTTGGCGGCCGCCGCACGCATCTGCTCGTCCGGAGAGTCGGGACCGACGCCGTCGAAGAACACGCCGACCTCGGACTTCCAGCGCTTCAGGTAGGCACGCAGGATCGGGACCTTCTGCTCGTCATCGACCTCGGTGGCGGTGAAATGCTCGGCGCGACGCCCCAAGAGCAGCCGCCCGCCACCGCTGGCGCGCAGGTTGCGGACCCACTGGGTCTCGCCGCGCGGTGCCACGAGATAGCGCTGGCCCTCGAAGGAGAGCAGGTTGACGGGCGTGCGCCGCGGCTCACCGGACTTGCGCCCAGGCACCTCGAGCACGCGCGAGCCCCATACGCTGAGGCCCAGGCCCATGAGCCCGTTGAGCAGGCGGTTGAACACGTTTTTCGTGAACCAACCCGGGCGCTTCTGCTCGAAATGAGCGGCAGCGGGGCTGCCGGCAGGTGCGCTCTCTGGCACGCGTTGCTCCTATGTCAAGGCCAGCCCAACGACTGGCCGCAAATTGGATGAATTGGTCAAGTGAGAGAGCGGCGTGTTCGAGCCTCGGTCCTCGGCGCTGCGAAGAGCCTGCCAGACCGTCCTGGCAAGGTGGCGC
>DATHGU010000240.1:0-2734 GCA_035317495.1 Solirubrobacteraceae bacterium | reverse complement strand
ACCCTCGCGGCGTTCTGCGTCGCGCTGTTCGCGGCGCTGGCGCCATGGTTCGTGCTCGGACCGGTGGTCGCGCGAGAGCAGTACGGGCATATCGGCGTGTACGGCGTGGTGTCCGCGGCGGTGGGCATCGGCACGATCATCGGCTCCCTCCTGGGGATCGGCTGGCGCCCGCGCTTTCCGATGCGCGCGGCGATGCTCGCGATCCTCTTGTGGCCCGGCGCTGCGATCCTGTACGCCGCGGGCGTGACGCTCGTGATCGTGATCCCCACCATGCTGGTGGGCGGGGCCGGCATCGCGCTGTTCGACGTGTGGTGGATGACGGCCCTGGCGGAGCGGATTCCCGCCGACAAGCTCTCCCGCGTGAGCTCGTACGACTGGATGGTCTCGCTGGCGCTGCTGCCGCTCGGCTATGTGCTGGCCGGGCCGCTGGCGCAGGCGCTCGGAGCGGTCGAGGTCCTGATCGGCGGCTCGGCGATCGCCTGCCTAGCGCTCGCCGCGGGCCTGCTGCCGCGCGAGACGCGCATGCTCGAACGTCTCGCCGCGCAGCTGTCCGGCGACGGCGCGGCGACCGAGCCGCTGCCTGACCTCGCCCACCGCAGCTGAGCGCGTAGGCTTGCGCTCGTGGACTTCGAGATCGCCAGGGACGACCTGCATCGCTGCCGCTTCCTCGACACGGCACCCGCGGAGCTGGAGCCGGGCCAGGCGCGGCTGGAGGTCGAGCGCTTCGGTCTGACCTCCAACAACATCACGTACGCGACGTTCGGCGAGGCGATGTCCTACTGGAGCTTCTTTCCGGCCGACGACGGCTGGGGCCGCGTACCGGTGTGGGGCTTCGCGCGCGTCGGCGAGAGCCGCAACGACGAGCTCGCCGAGGGTGCGCGCGTGTACGGCTACCTGCCCCCGTCGACGGAGCTCGTCGTCTCGCCGACGCGCATCGACGCTCGCGGCTTCGTCGACGCCTCGGCGCATCGCGCCGCCCTGCCGCCGGCGTACAACGGCTACGCGCTGACCGATGCCGACCCCGTGTACGACGCGGACTCCGAGGACCAGCAGATGCTGCTGCGCCCGCTGTTCTTCACCTCCTACCTGATCGACGACTTCCTCGAGGATGCCGAGATGTTCGGCGCGAGCACGATCGTCCTGTCGAGCGCCTCGAGCAAGACCGCGAGCGCGCTCGCGTACCTGCTCGCGCGTCGCGAGGGTGTCGAGGTGGTCGGCCTGACCTCGCCGCGCAGCGTCGACTTCAGCGCCTCGCTGGATGTCTACGACCGCCTCGTGCCCTACCCCGAGATCGATTCGCTCGCCGACGATCCGGCGGTGTTCGTCGACATGGCAGGCGACGCGCAGGTGCGAAGCGCCGTGCATGCTCACTACGGCGAGGCGCTGATGCACTCGGCGGTCGTCGGGGCCACGCACCACGACCGCATGGGCGACGTGCCCGACTCGCTGCCCGGTCCGCGGCCGACGTTCTTCTTCGCGCCCGACCGCGTGTCCAAGCGCTCCACGGCATGGGGCCGCGACGGTCTCGAGCAGCGGCTCGCAGACGCCTGGCGACCGTACATCGAGTGGACGCGGGGCTGGCTGGGAGTGGTCCACGGCGAGGGGCCCGAGGCGCTCGAGCGGGCCTACATCGACCTGCTCGAGGGGCGCATCGACCCCGCCAATGCGCACGTGCTCACGCTCTCCGGCTAGGCGGTGCACCCGGATCGCCCGCGCCGTCGCTCGCGCCGCTCGATGATGCTCGCCAGCACGACGCTTGCCTCGAACAGCAGGTACAGCGGAACCGTCTCCAGCACGAGCGTGACCGCGTCGCCCGGCAGGAAGGCCGCCACCGCGCCGCACGCGAGCAACGCGTAGCGGCGGTTGTGACGGAGCTGGCCCGGTGTGACGATCCCGGTTCGCGTGGCCGCGAGGATCCCCACGGGGATCTGGAAGACGAGGCCCATCGCGAGCAACGTCACTGCGGCGAAGTGGTAGTACTGATTGGCTTGCACCAGCACGTTGAACTCGCCGCTGTTGAAGTTCTGGAAGAAGCGCACCGCGGCGGGCAGGACGACGAAATAGCCGAACGTCACCCCGGCCACGAACAGGAACGGGATCGACAGCATCAGCGCGGAGGTGATCTTCTGCTGCTCAGGGCTGAAGGCTGGCAGCAGGAAGCCGTACAGCTCATACAGGATGATCGGCAGCGCGAGTATGAACCCGAAGATCAGCGCGATGCCGATCGTCGTGGTGAACGGCTCGCCGATGCCGAGCGTCACCGGCTTGTTTCCCTCGGGCGCCTTGGACAATCGCGCGATCGCCGTGTGGAGCTCGGGATCCACACCGGCGAGCGAGGCGCGGGTGGCCGGCGACGCACCGCTGCCCGGTCGCTGCAGTGTTTTCACGACGGTCTGAAGCTGCGTCGCGACCGTCCGCGCGCTCTGTTGGACGGTGTAGGTGGCGCCGAGCGGGCCACTGCCCGCTCGGACCTGCTTCTGCGTCTGGCTCGACAACGGCCTATTGATGAGGTGCAGCAGAGCGTGGTTCTGCCACATGCAGAGGCCGAACGAGACGGCGAGCGCAGCGAGCGAGATGATCAGCCTTCCGCGCAGCTCCTGCAGGTGGTCGACGACGCTCAGCCGATCCTCGTGGCCCACACGGGCCGCCGCCACCGCCATGATCTAGGCCGTCGTCTCTCGCTCACGCAGCCGGTACGCCGGGCTGGCGCACAGGCATAGGGACGGGAGCGACC
>DATHGU010000239.1:0-2665 GCA_035317495.1 Solirubrobacteraceae bacterium | reverse complement strand
CTTTACACGCAAGCAGACAAGCATGGTCGACGCCGCCTCGGCCCTCCCGGGGCGCGAGACAGAGATAGCGGTGCCCGCCAAGCACGAGGTGCTGGGCACCCCGTTGAAGGGCCCGTTCCCCGACGGCGTCGAGACGGCCATCTTCGGGATGGGCTGCTTCTGGGGCGCCGAGCAGATCTTCTGGGAAGCGCAGGGCGTCTACACGACGGCCGCCGGCTACGCCGGCGGGACGACGCCCAACCCGACCTATGAGGAGGTCTGCAGCGGGCGCACCGGCCACACCGAGGCCGTGCTCGTCGCATTCCACACGGAGACCGCGAGCTACGAGGACATGCTGAAGCTCTTCTGGGAGGGGCACGACCCGACGCAGGGCATGCGCCAGGGCAACGACGTCGGCACGCAGTATCGCTCGGCGATCCTGTGGAACGACGAGGCGCAGCATGCGGCGGCCGAGGCCTCGCGGGAGGTCTACCAGCAGATGCTCATGCAGGCAGGCCACGGTCAGATCACGACCGAGATAGCCCAGGCGAGCCCCTTCTACTACGCCGAGGGCTATCACCAGCAGTACCTCGCCAAGAACCCCGGCGGCTACTGCGGGCTGGGCGGCACCGGCGTCAGCTGCCCCATCGGCCTGACGCCGCAGGCCTAGCTGTCGGTCCCGGGCCTAGCTCCCTCGCCAGCCCCGTACCTCGCTGCCCGCCCCGGCCGCGCTGCACGCAAAGGCCCGGCTGCGCCCGGCCAGCGCGAGCTGCCCGGCAACGGCGCGACCCCGCCAAAGCGGGGCCGCGGTCCGTCGTTTCCGACCCACAGCGCGTCGCGGGGAACGGACGCGCTGTGGGTCCCAGGCTCCTGCCCTAGGCGCCGGAAGGCGCCGGGGTGGGCTGCCACGCCGGCGGCGCGTGCGGGCCACCGAGCGTTGGAACGTCTGATGGATAGACCTCGGCGCCGTGGATCGCGTGATCGCCGATCTCCAGCTCCTCGTCGGACAGTCGCAGAGGCACGAAGATGCCCACGATCTTCAGCAGGATGAACGTCATGATCCCGCTGAAGATGATCACGAACGCGGCCGTCTCGGCCTGCCAGCGCAACAGCGTCCAGCTGCCTCCGATCAGCCCTTCTTTGCCCGGGAGGTCCGTAGCGCCCCCGGCGATGCCGTGGTACAGGATCACGTGCGCATCGGCGAAGACCCCGACAAGCAAGCCTCCCGTGAGCCCCGCGATCCCGTGCGTATAGACCACCCCCAGGGTGTCGTCCACATGTCGGAAGATCGGCGCTCGACTGAGGAACCTGATCGCCATCCACACGAACGTCGAGGCGATGAACCCGATCGCGATCGCACCCCAGCCGGTGACGAAGCCGGCGGCGGGAGTTATCGCGACGAGCCCGGTGATCATCCCGTTGACCGAGCCGATCAGAGACGGCTTGTCGCGGAAGATGTAGTCCCAAGCGATCCACACGAGCATCGCGACCGCCGTGCACACGTTCGTGTTCAGCACGGCCGCCGAGGCGTTGGCCCCCGCGTAGTAGGAGTCCCCGCCGTTGAAGCCGTTCCAGCCGAGCCACAAGAGGCCCGCGCCGGCGGCCACCATCAACAGGTTGTTCGGCGCATCGACCTCGCGATCTCGCTGCAACCGCGGCCCGATCACCGCCGCCGCCACGAAGCCGGAGATGCCGGCCGCGAGGTGGATCACGTAGCCACCGGAGTAGTCCAGCGCGCCGTGCGCCGCGAAGTAGCCGCCGCCCCAGATCAGGAACGCGTTGACCGTGTACACGAACGTGATCCACACCAGCACGAACGGTATCCAGGCCTTGAAGTTGATCCGCCCGAGCACCGAGCCGAGCATCAGGATCGGCGTGATCGCGGCGAACACGAACTGGAAGTAGACAAGCGACGACATGGGGAAATGGAAGGGTGGCCCTTCGGAGATCGACGGGATGATGGCCTGGCCCTGCTCAGCCCCTTGCGAGAGGACCGTGCCCGACTTGCCCCAGAAGGTGTCGAAGAACCCCTTGCCGCTTCCGATCGGGCTCCCGAATCCCATCTTGAACGCCCACAAGACCCAGGCGACCAGGACAAGCGAGAACGCGACGAACGTGAGCATCATGCTGTTGACCGACCAGCGCTTCTGCATCACGCCGCCGTACAGGACCGCCAGGCCCGGAAGGCTCATCAGCCCAACGAACGTCGCCGCGGTCAGCTGCCACGCGTTGTCGCCGGGCGTCAGCCATTGTGGATATGCGCTCCAGGACATGTGCCTCCATTTCCCTGCCGTTGTGGAATCTCCGCGCGCCCCTTTTCACGCATGCGAGGAGGGCGCGCCGACTGCAGGCGTATGAAATCGGCAGGGCCACGCGGCCGGTAGGGACACTCTGGCCAACACTTGGCCATGCCCTTTCGACATCTGTATAGACGGCCCCCGCACGCTGCGAAAAGACGCCGGCGGCGGGGGCGCGGGCTCTAGTGGCGCGCGACGAACGGGAAGCCCGCGCGCCGGCATGACGCGCGCAGCTGCGCCTCGACCCCGTGGAAGGAGCCGGCGGCGCAGATCCGCCTCGCGCTGGCGCCGCAGCCGTGCAGGCGCCCCCCGCCAAGCGTGCTCGCGAACGTCACCTCGACGCAATCGGCGCGGGCCGGCGAGCCGCTCGTCAAGGCGTACGCGCCGAG
>DATHGU010000238.1:0-2066 GCA_035317495.1 Solirubrobacteraceae bacterium | reverse complement strand
CGATAGGTTGCGAGCGGCAGTGACTTGACGTAGCCGCTCTGCGTGATCGTGATCACCTTCTGCTGGTCGGCGATCAGGTCCTCGATGTCGATCTCGTCCTCGGAGTGGCTGATCTCCGTGCGCCGCTCGTCGCCGAAGCGCTCGGAGATCACCCACTCCGAGGACGAGATCGACATCGAGGACCTGATCGCCGACCAGCAGATGGTGATCACGATCACCCAGAGCGGCTACATCAAGGCGCTGCCGCTCGCCACCTACCGCCAGCAGCAGCGCGGTGGGCGCGGCGTGACGGGCATGGACATGAAAGACGGCGACTTCATCGAGCACCTGTTCGTGTGCTCCTCGCACGACTACCTGCTGTTCTTCTCCAACCGCGGAAAGGTCTACCGCTCGAAGGTCTACGAGCTGCCCGAGGCGCAGCGAACGGCCAAGGGCCGCGCGCTCGTGAACATCCTGCCGCTGCGCGAAGGCGAGCGCATCCAGGCCGTCGTCTCCACGCGCGACTTCACGGAGACCAAGTACCTCGTGTTCGCCACGAAGTCCGGGACGATCAAGAAGACCGAGTTCCTGTCCTACAACACGCCGATCAAAGCCGACGGGATCATCGCGATCAAGATCCGCAACGACGATGAGTTGCTCGCGGTGCGCGCGGTCGATCCGGGCGATGAGATCATCATGGTCTCCAAGGCCGGCCTGACCGTTCGCTTCGCCGAGTCCGACGCACGCTCAATGGGTCGCGACACGACTGGCGTGCGCGGGATGGATGTCGGCAAGAAGGGCGAGGTGATCGCGATGGACGTCGCCCGCGACGACATGGACCTGTTGGTCGTCACCGAACACGGATACGGCAAGCGCACGCAGATCGGCCAGTACCGCAAGACCCACCGCGGCGCCAAAGGCGTCAAGACGATCGGCCTGACGGAGAAAAAGGGCGGCCTGGCGGGCGCGCTTGTCGTGCGCGAGCACCAGGAACTCGTCTTCATCAGCGTCGGCGGCATGGTGCAGCGGACGTCGGCCGGCGGGATCTCCCAGCAGGGCCGCTCGGCGACCGGCGTGCGGGCGATGAACCTCAAGGAGGACGACCTCGTCAGCGCGGTCGCGCTGATCGTCGATCCGGGCGAGGGCAACGGCGATGAGCCGCCGCCGGTCGCTCTGAACGGCGAGAGCTCGGCCGGCGATGGCGACGCGGACGCAGCCGACGCCTCCTGAGCGGCGCACAACCCGTCCAGATTCGCAGCTGATGTCTCAGATGCAGAGATCCTTCCGCCGACAGGCAGGGGGTGACCCGACTCGGCGCCCTGCTCGCAACGACCGCCCCGATCCTCGCCTGGACGGCCATTGCGCTCCCCGCCGACGCCGTTGCCGCGAACCGCGCGAGCTCGTCCGGAGCAACGCGAGGTCCGCATGCCCACACGGTACGCGCCCGCTCCGAGCACCACGCGCGAGCCGTCCCGCCGCGTAAGCGGTCGAAGACTGTCCAGCGATCGTCCGGCGACTGCCGACGAGGCGCAACGGCGCAGGCTCGCGCGCGCAACTGCCGCTCCGGGCGCACGTCGACGCCCACGCGCGGGGCTCGCCCCACGCATCCGGCCGCGACAGGCAAGAACAAGGCGGCGGCGGCCGACGAAGCGGCCAAGAGCCAAGCCGTGAGGATCGCCAAGGTGCTCGCGACGCCGTGCCAGAACTCGCAGTTGACACCCGAACCCGGCAACCTGGCGCTGGTGCGCGACGCCGTGCTGTGCCTGATAAACACCGAGCGCGCCCAGAACGGCGAGGACCCGCTGGCAGCAAACGCCCAGCTCGAACAGGCGGCGGCGAGCCACGGGCAGGAAATGATCTCGCGTGACTACTTCGCGCACGTATCGCCTTCGGGGCTCACGCCTGTCGAACGAATCCGCACGACCGGCTACGTCCCCGACTCGGACGTCGGCTACGTGATCGGCGAGAACCTCGCGTGGGGCACGCTCTCGCTCGCGACTCCGCAGGCGATCGTGTCCGCCTGGGTGGCTTCTCCCGAGCATCTCGCGAACATCCTCGAAGCCAAGTACTCAGACACCGGCATCGAC
>DATHGU010000237.1:0-7332 GCA_035317495.1 Solirubrobacteraceae bacterium | reverse complement strand
GCGCGGTTGCCTTCTGAGCCGCCGACGAAGGAGGACAGTTCTGCGCGGCCGGTGTGTCGCAGGACGTCCATCAAGAAGAGGCGGTCCTCGGCGGCCGCGTAGCCGGCGCCGAACATCACGCCCCCTCGCGTGCTGCCGTAGATGTGCGGAACGCCGTAGGAGGCGTCCCGCTGGATCGTCACGTCCGAGCGGGGGCTCTCGGTCGATTCTACGTCGCCTTCTTTGACCCCGAACGTGGCGTCCTTGAAGTAGCTGCCGATCTGTTCGTGCGTCAGCGTGGGCGAGCCGTGCAGCAGGTTCGCGTAGAGGGGCAGCTGATCGGCGTAGTGCGGCGGATAGGTGCCGTTGAGCTGGAATTCGAGTAGCTGCGACGCGTTGTCGGTGCCGTTCTCACCGGCCGGCAGCACGTTGCGAAACCCGCCGGCGTCGTTCGCCCCGTACGGGTCCGCCGGCACTGCGGCACCCGCGCTCGATGGGAGAGCCACGCAGCTCAGCGCGAACGTTCCGCAGATCATCGCGATCGCGATGATCCGACCGCCCGCCCACGACCCACCCCGGCCCGCGCTCCCCTGCTCTCCCACCGCGCTTCCTCTCACTCGCTCGACATCCCGCCGGCAGTGAGATACCCACACCAGCGTTCGTCAACCCGTTCACTTGCACTGACTTGCGAGCAGTTCTTTGTGCGCAATGCACAAGTACGGCCGGCTTGGAGGTAACCTGGGCCGATGGAGGGTGCGACTACCGTCGGCGAGGCCGCCCTGAACGCCGCCCAGGAGCGCGTGCTGATGATCCTGGTCGAGCATCAGCAGGAGCTCGTGAAAGCGGCCACGGACTCGATCCTCAGCGAGCTTCCCGCGTACGCGACGAGCCCCGATTCGGCACTCGGCGAGGAAATCGGCGAACAGGTCTCGGCCCACATCGGGGCGTTCGTCCTGTGCGCGCGCAGTGGGATCGCGCCGGGACCGGACGGCCTTCCGTTCATCGGCGAGACCGTCGATCGTCGCATCGACCAAGGGATCCCCGCCGAGCAGATCCTCGGCGCGTACCGCGTGGGTCATCGCGTCCTGTGGGAGATCGTCGAAGAGGCGAGCGAGCGGGTCGGCGCGGGGGAGGCCGTGGTGGCCTCGCTGGCCCTGCCGATGATGCGCTACATCGAGGCCGCCTGGTCGGAAGTGGCGAAGAGCTACATACGCGCCGAGCGCCGGCTGGCGGCCGACCTCGACCGCGGACAGAGCCGTCTGGTCGAGGCGATGATCACCGGTCGCGCGACATCGGAGGGCGTGCGGCTTCGGGCGGGCAGCTTCCCGGTGGGCCCCCGGGAGACCTACCTGGTGATGGTGCTGCACGGCTTTCCCGATCACGCCGCCGCCGCGCTCAGGACCTCCGCGCGCCGGCTCAGCGACGCGCGTGAGGTGCGGGCAAGCGTCGCGCACGTCCGCGACGACGATCTCATCTCGCTGGTGGCGCTCGCCCACGACGATCCGAGCGCAACCAGCGCGCTGATCGCCGCGGACATGCGCGCTGCCGCCGGCCGGCTGGGTTGCGATCCGGCGCTCGGCGTCGGGCTGCCCGCACGCGGTCCCGAGCAGGTCTGCGAGGCCTACCGCGAGGCGTGCGCGGCCGCGGGAGCCGCAGGACCCGGCAACGTGCTGGCGCTTGCGCACCTGACGCTCGTCGACCGGCTGACGGTGATGCTGGCGACCGGCGCCGTCCCCGAGCGGCTGATTCCCGAGCCCGTGCGCACGTTCATCGACGAGGATCTGCGCAAGCAGGGCCAGCTGGTCGCCACCCTCCGCGAGTACGCCGCGTGCGATCTGAACGCACGCAGGGCCGCGGCAGCCCTTTTCGTGCATCGCAACACGGTCCTGTACCGCCTGCAGCGGGTCGCCGAGCTGACCGGTCTGGACCCGCATGCGCTGCCGGAGCTACTCGACCTGATCACTGCCGCGCGACTCGTGCAGGGCTTGGGCCCACGCGAGGTGACCGCCCAAACTCGCGCGAGCGTCGCAGCGCTGGCGAGCAGCGCGTAGCTCGGCGAGCCCGTCGGCGGGGCCCGGGAGGGGCGGGAACGCGCTCGCCGCGGCAGTCGCGGCGTATGCTGACGTGCCAGGATGCACGAGGAGCTGGGTTGATCGGGAGGAGCTGACGATGGAGAGCGCTACAACGGAAGCAACTGTTCGCGGAGGCTTGGCCGTCGAAGCCGACACCGTCGCCGAGGCCTTTCGCATCACGGCCTCCGACCGCGCGGACGACGTCGCGATCCGCACGAAGGACGATGCCTTCACGATCACCTGGCGAGAGCTGCGCGAGCGCGTGGACGCGCTCGCAGGAGGACTGGCGAAGCTCGGGTGCAAGCGTGGCGAGACCGTCGCGCTTATGTTCTCCAATCGCCCGGAGTTCCACCTCTGCGACCTCGCCGCGATGATGCTCGGCGCGACGCCGTTCTCGATCTACAACACCTATTCGCCCGAGCAGATCGAGTATCTCCTGAAGGACGCCGACGCGAAGGTGCTGATGTGCGAGCAGCAGTACCTGCCCCAGGTGCTGCAGGCGCGCGAGCGAGTGCCGCAGCTCGAGCACGTGATCGTCGTCGACGGAGAGGCTCCGCAGGGAACGATCGCGCTGTCCGACGTGGAGGGCTCGAACCCGGATTTCGACGTCGAGGAGTCCATTGCGCAGCTGAAGCCGACAGACGTGCTGACGCTGATCTACACCTCCGGCACGACCGGTCCGCCGAAGGGCGTTCAGCTGATCCACCGCAACCTGCTCGCGGCGGTCGAGGGACTCGAGGAGCTGATCGAATTCCCGCGCGACGGTCGCGTGATCTCGTGGCTGCCGGCGGCGCATATCGCCGAGCGCAACGCCCACCATTACCTGCCGATCGTGTTCGGGCTGCAGATCACCTGCTGCGACGATCCCCGCCAGGTCCTCTCCTACCTGCCCGAAGTACGCCCGAGCTGGTTCTTCGCCGTGCCGCGCATCTGGGAGAAGCTGAAGGCCGGCCTCGAGACGATGATGGCTGCGCAGCCCGACGAGCAGCGCGAGCGGATGCAGGCGGCGCTCGACGCTTCGCTGCGCAAGGTGCGCCTGCAGCAGAGCGGCGAGGAGGTTCCCGAGGAGCTGGCGGAGCAGGTCAACAAGGCCGACGCGGAGATCTTCGCGGGGCTGCGCGAGATGCTCGGGCTCGACCAGGTCGAGGCGATCAACGTCGGCGCCGCGCCCACTCCCGTGGAGGTTCTCGAGTTCTTCCACGCGATCGGCCTGCCGCTCGCCGAGCTGTGGGGGATGAGCGAGACGTGCGGAGCTGGATCGGTGAACCCGACCGGCCGGATCAAGATCGGGACCGTCGGCCCGCCGGCGCCGGGCGTGCAGCTCAAGCTGGACAGCGACGGCGAGGTGCTGATCAAGTCCGACGTCGTGATGCCGGGCTACCGCAACCTGCCGGAGAAGACCGCCGAGACGTTCACCGAGGACGGCTGGCTGCGCACCGGCGACATCGGCGTGTTCGACGAGGACGGCTACCTGATGATCGTGGATCGCAAGAAGGAGCTGATCATCAGCGCGGGGGGCAAGAACATGTCGCCGGCGAACATCGAGGCGACGCTGAAGAGCGCTTCGCCGCTGATCGGCCAGGCCTGCTGCATCGGGGACGGCCGTCCCTACAACACCGCGCTGATCGTGCTCGACGCCGACTTCGCGCCGGCCTGGGCGTCCGCGCAGGGCATCGAGCAGGTCTCGCTGGCAGCCCTGGCGGTCGAGGACCGCGTCCGCGCCGCGGTCCAGGAGGGCATCGACGCCGCGAACGCGAAGCTCGCGCGCGTCGAACAGGTCAAGCGCTTTCATATCGTGCCCGGCGACTGGCTGCCGAGCGGTGACGAGCTGACGCCGACGATGAAGCTGAAGCGCAAGCCGATCGCCGAGAAGTACGCCTCGGATATCGACGCCATGTATGCGGGCTAGACGCTAGACGCCCACCGCGGGCGCTGCCGGCCTACTGAGCGACCGCCGTGTCCTGATACATCGCGAGCGTCTGCGCATCGTGCGAGCAGATCAGCTCGACCTCGCCGCCGTGGCGCTGCGCGAGCTCGCGCAGGCGCTCGCTGTTCTGGCGGCGCTTGACGTTGTCGACCGAGTTGAGCGCCTGGAAGGCCTTCAGCGCCGGCGGGCAGTAGGCGGGCGTCTGCACCTCGCCGCGGTGGAAGTAGGCGTCGCCGCAGTGCAGCAGCCAGCGCTCGTCGTGCTTGATCGCCACGCCGGTCAACCCGGCCGTGTGCCCGGGCAGCGGGATCAGCAGGATGTCGGCGTCGCTGCCGGGCAGGATGCGGACGCTCTCGAAGCCGAGCCACCGATCGCCTTCGACCTCGTGCTGCACCCACTTCGGACCGTGTGACCAGTGCGCGGCGATATAGCGCGGGCGCTCGCGCCAGCCCGGATGCATCGCCGCCTCGAGCTCCGCGCCCAGCAGGTGCACCTCGGCGTCGGGAAAGTCAGGCAGGCCGCCCGCGTGGTCCAGATCGAGATGCGTCGTGACGATCTGGCGCACGTCGCCCGGCTCGAAGCCGAGCTCGCGGACCTGCGAGATCGCCGTCTCGGCGGCGAGCGCGCGCGGCCGGAACGCGGTGGTGAAGGGGATCCCGAGCCGGCGCGGGTTGCGCGTGTCGTCGAGCCCGAAGCCGGTGTCGATCAGCACGAGACCGTCGGCGCCCTCGACGAGGATGCAATGGCACACCATCCGCGCGGCGCCGAGCAGGCTGCCCTCGCCGGTGATCAGGCGCGCGCCGTGCGGACACAGCGTCCCGCAGCTGAGGTGATGGATCGCGCGGGGAGCCGTGTTCACTGAGCGCAAGCCTATCCGCACGCCGCGCCGGCGCCTATCTGGCGATGGGCGTCGCCGGCGCTGGCATGTTCGGCGTGTTCCTGTTCCTCACCTACTACCTGCAGCGCACGCTCGGCTTCAGCCCGCTGCAGTCGGGTCTGGCGTTCCTGCCGATGATGGCGGCGATCGTGACGACGGCGACGCTCGTCAGCACTCGCGTGCTCCCGCGCACCGGCCCGCGGCCGCTGATCCCCACCGGCACGGTGCTGGCGGGCATCTCGATGATGCTCCTGACGCGTGTCGGCGTGGGCACCAGCTATGCGACGCATGTCGTGCCCGCGCTGCTGCTGTCGGGCGTCGGGATGGGCCTGATCTTCGCTCCCGCGATGGCCACGGCGACGGGCCAGGTGCGCCCTGAGGACGCCGGCGTCGCCTCCGCGATGGTCAACACCATGCAGCAGATCGGCGGCTCGATCGGGACCGCGCTGCTCAGCACGTTCTCGGCGTCGGGCGCCGCGAGCTTCGTCACGAGCCACGGCGGACCATCGCGCGAGGTGATCACCGCAGCTGCCGTGCACGGCTACACGACCGCCTTCTGGTGGGCGGCCGGGATCTTCCTGCTCGGGGCCGTCGCCACCAGCCTGCTGCTGCGCTCAGGGACTCAGGAGCTGCTGGACCCGACAAGCGAGCCCGTGCTCGCGCTCTGATGCACGAGAATGCGGCGATGAAAGTCACGCGGAGCACGCGCGAGTACTCCGAGACGGCGCGCTCGCTGATCGACGCGATCGAACGACGCGGGCTGACGGTGTTCGCGCGGATCGACCACGCCGCCGGAGCCCGCGCTGCGGGACTGGAGCTCGACGACGAGCAGGTCGTGCTGTTTGGCAGCCCGCTCAGCGGCACGCCGCTGATGCAGAGCGACCGTCGCATCGGCATCGAGCTGCCGCTCAGAATGCTCGTGTGGCGCGAGGGCGAGGACGTGCTCGTCGCTTATCGGGACCCGCGCGAGCTCGCCGGCGCCTACGAGGTGGCTGCGCTGGAGGGCACGCTGGAGAAGATGGCGGCGCTGCTCGGCGAGCTGGCCGCCGAGGCGGCGGGCTAGGGCCGAGCGCTGATGAGCTCCGCGGACGCAAAGGTCGCCGTGATCGGTGGCGGAGTGGTCGGCTGCGCGGTTGCGCACGCTCTGGCACGCCGCGGCATCTCGTCGGTCGTGCTCGAGGCGCAGGCGGGTCTGGCCCTCGGGGCGAGCGGTACCAACTCGGGCATCCTGCATACGGGCTTTGACTCCAAGCCGGGCGAGCTCGAGACGCGTCTTATCCTGCGCTCCGCCGCGCTGCGCGAGGAGCTGCTCGCCGAGCTCGGGGTGAACGTGTGGCGCTGTGGCGCCAGGCTGATGCCCGTCAGCGACGAGCAGCAAGCCACCGTCGCAGATCTCGCGAAGAACGCGCGCGTTAACGAGGTCGAGGCGCGGCTCGAGCCGGACGGCTCGTTGAGCGTGCCCGGCGAGGCCGTCACCGATCCCGTCGCGTTCGTGCACGCGCTGGCGGGCGCGGCGCGGGCCGGTGGCGGGACGGTCCAATTGGGAGCGCGGGTGCTCGGTCTCGAGAGCGCCGGCGAGCAGCTCGGCGTCGAACAGATCAGTATCGAGCTCGAACGTGGCGAGCAGCTGCGCGTGGGCGCCATCGTCAACTGCGCCGGGCTTTACGCGGACGACGTGGCGCGCTTGGCCGGCGACGATCCGGTGAGCATCTACCCGCGCAAGGGGGAGTTCTTGGTCTTCGCGCCGCCCGAGCGCGCGCCGCTACGCCAGATCCTGCTGCCGGTGCCCTCGGCGCTCGGCAAGGGCGTGCTCGTGTTCCCCACGATCGACGGCCTGCTGATCGCCGGGCCGACGGCCCGCGAGCGCGAGGACAAGGACGACTGGTCGGTCGAGGCCGACGCGTCCGAGCTGATCCGCGACCGCGCCGCGCGCGTCTACCCGCCGCTCGAGCGGGCCGAGCAGGTCGGCGCGTATGCCGGCCTGCGCCCCGCCGGGCGGCATGGCGCCAACTACGTGATCGAGCCCTCGCGCACACTGCCCTCCCTGATCCACGTCGCGGCGATCCGCTCGACGGGACTGTCGGCATCGCTGGGGATCGGCGAGTACGTCGCAGAGCTGCTCGCCGAGCATGCGGGCATCGAACTGGCTCCCGCTCGTGCGCTGCCAACCCCGGCTCCGTGGTCGCCGGCGGGACACTGGTGGGAACGCGCCGCACACCACCACTCCTCCCAGCGATGAGCTCGCCGCTGAGACGCCGCCAGGCGCTCACCAGGCGCGCAGGCCTCGCGCCCGACCGGCAGGGCGCTACCCGAAGCTCACCTCATAGCCGGCATCCTGTAGGGCGGCTCGCACCTGCTCGGTGTGCTCGGGGCCGCGCGTCTCGAGCGTCAGCTCGACGCCCGTCTCGCGCACGTGCAACGGGACCGCTTCGCGGACGTGCTCGACGCTGACCACATTGACCCTCACGCGCGCCACG
>DATHGU010000236.1:0-12225 GCA_035317495.1 Solirubrobacteraceae bacterium | reverse complement strand
GGGATCGACCTCCTCGACCTCGTGGCCGAGCGAACGCAGCAGCTCGGCCGCGTCGCTCACCGCTCCCGCACAGATCGGGTCCACTGGCACCTCCGGCCCCGGCGGCAGCGTCGTCGCGGCGATCCGCAGCTTGCCCGGGTCGGCCTGCGCCGAGCGCCCGAAAGGCTCCAACGGGGGCGGCGCCCATGTCGCATCGCCGGGCTCGTAGCCCTCGAGCACGTCGAGGATCGCCGCCGTGTCGGCGACCGTGCGTGTCAGCACGCCGTCGATCCCCAGCGAGGAGTCGCCGAGTTCGGGCGCCGCCGAGATGCGCCCGCGGGCCGGCTTCAGCCCCACGAGGCCGCAGCAGGCGGCCGGGATGCGAACCGAGCCGCCGCCGTCGTTGCCGTGAGCTACGGGGACGATGCCCGCCGCGACCGCCGCCGCCGCTCCGCCCGAGGAGCCGCCAGGCGTGCGCGAGAGGTCCCACGGGTTGCGCGTCGGCCCGAACATGCGCGCCTCGCTGGTCGGCAGGATCCCGTACTCCGGCAGCGTCGTCGTGCCGACGATCACGAAGCCGGCGTCGCGCAGGCGGCGGGTGATGTTGTGGTCGTAGTCGGCCACGTACTCGGACATCAGCGAGCAGCCGTAGGTGAGCCGCAGGCCGTTGACCGGGCGATTGTTCTTGATCGCGATCGGCACGCCGGCGAATGGCCGCTCGTCGCCGGGCGCGATCTCATCGGCCGTCGCAAGCGCGCGCTCGGCATCGACCTGCACGAACGCGTTCAGCGCGGGGTTGACCTCCTCGATCCGCTCGAGCGAGGTTTCGACGAGCTCGCGCGAGGAGATCTCCCCCGAGCGCACCATCTCCGCGAGCTCGCTCGCGGGCCTGAACATCAGATCGGGATCGGTCACGGCTCCTCCTCGAAGACGACTGGACGGGCGGCTCGGTGCGCGCGCACCTGCTCGCTGGAGCCTACTCGCGCGAGCATTCCTGCGACGATGTGTGCCTGCCCACAAGGCAGCATCCCCGTCAAGCATCAAGCTCAGAAAGCGAGTGCCATGAGCGCGGTTACAGCACCAGAGGTCCAGTCGGGCCTCGAAGGAGTCGTCGCCTTCGCGACAGAGATCGCCGAGCCCGACAAAGAAGGTGGCGCGCTGCGCTACCGCGGAGTCGACATCGAAGATCTTGTCGGCCAGGTTCCCTACGAGCACGTCTGGGGCCTGCTGGTGGACGGTCGCTTCAAACCGGGCCTGCCCCCGGCCGAACCGCACGCGCTGACCGTGCGCTCCGGCGATCACCGAGTCGACGTGCAGTCGGCGCTTGCGATGCTCGCGCCCGAGTGGGGGTTCGGGCAGCTGATCGACATCACCGACGAGGAGGCCCGCGACAACCTCGCGCGCGCTTCGGTCATGGCCCTCTCCTTCGTCGCGCAGTCCGCGCGCGAGCCCGGCCAGCCGCCCGTGCCGCAGTCGGAGATCGACCAGGGCCGCACGATTCCCGAGCGCTTCCTGATCCGCTGGCGCGGCGAGGCCAATCCCGACCACGTCAAGGCGATCGACGCCTACTGGGTCTCTGCGGCCGAGCACGGCATGAACGCGTCGACCTTCACGGCTCGCGTGATCGCCTCGACCGGAGCCGATTGTGCCGCCGCGCTCTCCGGAGCCGTCGGCGCGCTGTCGGGCCCGCTGCACGGCGGAGCGCCTTCCCGCGTGCTGAAGATGCTCGATGAAGTCGAAGAGAGCGGCGACCCCGAGCGCTGGGTATCGGATGCGCTCGATCGTGGCGAGCGTCTGATGGGCTTCGGCCACCGCATCTACCGCGCCGAAGATCCGCGCGCGCGGGTGCTGCGGCGGACCTCGAGCGAACTCGGCTCGCCCCGCTTCCAGGCCGCCGAGGCGCTCGAGAAGGCGGCGCTCGCGGAGCTCCACGTGCGCCAGCCCGACCGCGTGCTGGCCACCAACGTGGAGTTCTGGTCGGCCGTGGTCCTCGACCTTGCCGAAGTGCCACCGGAGCTCTTCACGCCGATGTTCACGTGCGCGCGCGTGGCCGGCTGGTCCGCGCACATCCTCGAGCAGAAGCGCGAGGCCAAGCTGATCAGGCCGACGGCGAAGTATGTCGGCGAGGGGCCGCGCTCCGTTGAGGCGGTCGAATAGGGAGTACCGCGGCGCCGGATGCGGGCTCGTCGTCGACCAGCGCAGTCCGGCCGACTTCGCGACGGATGCTGAAGCGAACGCTGAAGTCGAGCTCCGTGACACGCAGCCGCGCTGTTGCCCGTGCGATGCGATGTTGCGTCCAGAGCTCGTTCAGCGCCGCGATCGCTCCCGGCGCCGCGAGGACCAAGCCGAGGAGTTCGAGCACCTGTACGGCCTACGCCCTTCCGCCGTCCAGTGGCATACGCTTGCAGACAATCGTCAGCATCAGCGGGGTAGCTTACGCCGTGGGCCGCCTCGCCGCAACACGTGGACGTTTCCCCTGCAAATCGAGCCCTGATGCCACCGAAGAAATCCGCAGCGAACGTAGCGCTCGGCCTCGCCGCGCGGTCGCTTCGCATGGAGCGAGGGCTCGCTCAGGAAGCGTTCGCGGCGCGTGCCGGCATGGACCGCAGCAACTACGGCGCGATCGAGCGCGGGGAGTTCAACGTTCGCCTCGACACGATCGTCAAGATCGCCGCGGGACTCGAAATCTCAGCGGCGGCGCTGCTCGAAACCGCGCGGCTGTAGGCGTAGGTCCCAGGGATCAGCCTCGCGGCCCCGACCCCAACAGCTCATCCAGGAAGAATCGCGTCTTCGCGGGCGGTTCCCTGGCGGGATACATGTCGTTGAGGAGATCGAGCGCTTCCTGCGCGCTGTGCATGTCGCACTGCTCGAGCAGGATCTCGATGTCCTCGTCGTCCTCGCCGAAGCGCATCGCCATCAGCTTCATCGCGAGCAGATACCTGGACGACGCGGTGGTGACTTCGATCCCCTTGACATCGGGAAGTGCCCGCGCCTGGGAGTCCTTCCCCGGCATGAACGCCTTCGCCGCGTCGTTGAGCCAGTCCGCGGGCAGCCCGTGCTCTCCGGCCACCTTTTCCGCCGCGGCGTAGATGGCACTCTTGGGCTCGAAAACCGCATCGATGTCCTTAGTCACGCGCCGCGTCGAGTAGGCGAGCGCCATCGCGGCACCCCCGACGATGAAGATCTGCCCGCGGACATCCTGGCGGCTTAGCTCGTCGCCTAGAGCCTGTAGCGCGTTGAAGATCTTTGCTGCGCTGAACTGGCGCTCAGGCACGGTCGAAGACCTCACGCGCGATCAGCACTCCGTGTCGGGCGAAGGCGGCTGGTGTGTTGGCCAGTGTGTAGGCATCGAACTCGGGCCGGCTTGAAACGAACCACAACGGCTCGACGAAGCGGTCCGGTTGATCGACCCAGCCAGGTGCCGGGATTCCGCGCTCGGTGGCAAAGAACTCCGCGACGCCGGCCAGCGTGGCGTCAAAGCGCGCATCCCCCGTCGCAGCGGGCTCCTGGCCGATCAGTTCGATCGCACCGGGTCGGGAGGACCCTCGGAAGTCGTCGGCGAACCCGAACAGCAGTCGCAACGCGTCCTGCTCGCGGCCGCCCTCGAGGTCCTGCCGGATCGTCTGTGAGAGTTCGGCCAGCGACGCCGCGCCGCGGCGCATCCGCGGACGGGCAATGACCTCGACGTCGTGTTCGCACGCACCGAGTAGGCGCGCGAGCGTCGCGAGGCTTGGCGTCCGCGCGCCGGACTCGTACGCCGCAACCGCTGGCTGCGTCGTTCTGGCTCGCTCAGCCACCTCCAGCTGCGTGATGCCGGCGGTGTGGCGTGCGTTTCGAATCAGTGTGGGAAACTCCATTGGACATTAGTATACGCGTTTTGATATACATGTGGTGTGCGTCGGTCGGCACCGCACATCCTCGAGCAGAAGCGCGAGGCGAAGCTGATCAGGCGGACGGCGAAGTACGTAGGCGAGGCGCCGCGGCCGACTACACCCCGCCGACGAGCCGGCTGAAGCGCGCGGCCGCCCGCGTCGCGAAGACGAACTCGTTGCAGCGGTGCACCAGCCCCGCCGCCTGGAGGCTCGCGACGGCATCGTCTCCGTCGAGCTTGCTGCCAAGCTCACGCGCCAGCTCGTCGATCGACCACAACCACGGCGTGCGTGGGTCGAGCAGAAGGGTCAGCACAGCGAGCTCGCGGTTCTCCTCGATCGTCGCAATATCAGCCGGAGGCGCCATTGCCGTTAGCTACGCAAGCGCAGACAAAAAGCCTCCATCGTTGCGACCGCTTGGCGCGAATACGCTCATCCAGTTTTGGGTCGCGCGAATCGTTGCCAATAGTAGACAATCGTCTGCAATTCGTCCGCAGATTGCGGGAACGCGCCCGCCCTCCGAGATGCGTTCCTCATACCGTTCGACGTGGCTCAGCTGACCACGGCTGTACGGACTGGTCGCTCCCGGTAAGGGACCGGGTGGGCGGTCAGACCGATGGCCGACCGCAGGGAGGGTCTGCCTCTGCATAGGCAGGCCCTCCCGCTATTTCAACGCGAAATTGATACTTATCTGTCTGTAGACTGTAAAGTAGCATCTCGGCAGCTTTCCATGCGTGGAAGGCGACCTGCAGCGAACGTTTGGCCGCAACCTGCGGGTCTACAGAAAGGCGAGGGGCGTTAGCCAAGAGAAGCTCGCCGCTGATGTGTTCGGTTATCATCGAACGTACATCGGCGCCATCGAGCGCGGCGAGCGCAACCTCTCGCTGCAGGTCGTCGAGCGCCTCGCCGCCGCCATCGACGTCGAGCCCTTGACGCTGTTGACGCCTCCCGACAAGCCTGGTGTGAATTAGCTCGGCGAGCCCGTCGGCTAGGGGCGGCGGGCGGGTGGCACAGTCGGCCAAATGTTTCTGACTCGCGTAGGGATTTTGCGCTCGTCGCGGTGTGGCTTGGATCTCTGGCGTTCTTCGTCGTGCTCGCGCGAATGCCACGAAGCACCAGCCCAAGCAGACTTTCCAAGAGGCAGATTGGGCGCGAACACAAAGCGCTTCCGCGCGCTCTCGGCAGCGCGGGTGCGTCTCAGCGAGAAGCTGCGTAGGGGTCGAACGCCCGGTGAGGACGCTGGGCAACGCTGCGCCCGCTCAAGCTCCCGTTCGTCGTGTTTGGGAGTGGTCTCGGCACACAGGATGACCTCCCCCCGCTCGGCGATCCGGCGCTGAGGGTGCACCTCGATCGGCGTCAGTAAACCGCGACGAGCTCGCGGTCGGTAATTGCCTCAGGCGTGTCGTTGAACCCAACCACGAGATGAGTCTCGAAGGCGGCAGCGAGTCGGCGGAGGGTAGTCACGCTGGTGGGGTGCTGGCCGCTCTCGATTCGAGAGATGACCGAGTGGCTCGTGCCCACCCGCTCTGCCAACTCCTGCTGAGTCAGGTCGAGCGCTTGGCGGCGAGCGATCACGATACGGGCGAGGCCCTCGTAGGGAGCAAGCCGCTGGAGCTCTTCGCGATAGGCGGCACTGTGCCGCGCGCGGCGGCCGCTACCGGCCCGGTGGGTAGACCCGATCGACGAAACGGGCTGCTTGCCCTTGGATGGCTTTGCGGCCGACTTCGTGGTCGTCTTGGGCATCACTCTCGCCTCATGTTCGGAACCGTTCGTTGGTGGACGTAGTTTAGCATTATTGCGAAGTGGGCTATGGCGCATCGTGTCCGGCCGCACGTGGCGGCTTGCGTCGCTCAGCGCCCATTCTCCCCTTGAAATCCGCCCAGCGAGCCTCGGCGACGGCGATGTCCGCCCCCGGGAGCTCGCCTTTGTCTTTGCGCAGCATGTGCAGGAGCACGATCAGGTTGCCCGACCGCCGATAAAGGACGCGGTACAGCTCAGAGCCGAAGTGGCAACGCAACTCACGAAGAGGGCCTCGGACTTGGCTTGAGTGCGGAAACGGCAAGGGCGGCGCAGACGACAGCTGGTCGTTGAGCCGGTCGATCTGAAGGTCGAGCGCCGCCTGCTTGCGCTCCTCGAGCTGGTCGATGAACTCGTCGACCGGCTCCGAGCCGTCTGGCTCTCGGTAGTAGACGGCTTGCGTTCTGGGCATTAGAAGAGCTGCTCCTGAAAGGGTCCAGAATCGGATGATCGGCCCGGCTTCGGACGGTTCTCACCGGCGCGGGTCGCGTAGGCGACAACGATGCGATCAAGCGCGACGCTGCTTTGTCGCGATAGGCATAGAGGCGCCGCACGAGATTGCCGCCGTCCGCATCCAACAACCTTCTCATCGGGACGCCCGAGGCATCCGTCCCGCCCGGACCCCGCGTGTATCTAAGCCGCCCGCGCGAGCGTCCTGCGCGTGGCGATCACGCGCGCACCGCCGTTCGGCGCGAAGGACACCGAGCTGCGCGCCGCGCCCTCCGAGCGCGAATCGGCGGGAAGCAGCTCGAGCTCGCTGAGCACCGTCTGAATCACCCGCTTCATCTCCAGCTGGGCGAAGCTCGCGGCCACGCAGCGACGCACGCCGCCGCCGAACGGGATCCACGTGTATGTGCCGGCCGCGTCCTGCAGAAAGCGCTCCGGCTGGAACTCCAGCGGATCGGGGTAGATGTCCGCGCGACGGTGCATCAGGTAGACGCACGGCGCGACGATCGTGTCGGGCGGGATCGTGTAGCCGTCGAGACGCATCGGCTCGACAAGCCGGCGCATGACGACCGGCACGGCCGGACACAGGCGCAGCGTCTCCTTGACGACCGCGTCGAGATACTCATCGCCCTCGCCCTGCAGCACCTCCTCGCGCAGCCGCGCCAGCTTGTCCGGATAGCGCAGCAGCCGCTCGAACACCCACGCCAGCGAGGTCGCCGTCGGCCCGTCGGACAGCATCGTCACGAGTTCGTCGCGCATCTTCTCCTCGCCGATCGGCGCGCCGTTCTCGCTGTGCGCGCGCTCGAGCATCGAGAAGATGTCTTCGCGCTCGGCCCCGTGCCCGGCCTCGTGCCCGGCCGGCATCTTCGCGCGGCGCGCGCGCACCTCCTCTAGCACGACCGACTCCACCTGGCCCATCGCCTTGCGGAACTGCGAGCTCGCAGTGATCGAGCGCGACCCGACCGCCGCGAGCAGCGCCAGCCGGCGCGGCTTGTTGATCCAGTCGGTCAGGTTCACGAGCCGCTCGCGCAGGCGCTCGCGGCGCCGGTCCTCGATGCCCTCGAAGACCGCGCGCATCACGACCTCGAGGCTGATCGCCTGCATGCGCGGCCACAGCTCGAACGGCTCGTCCATCGGCCAGCGCTCGATCTCGCCGCGCGCCACGTCGGTCATCATCTCGCCGTAGTCGTGCATGCGCCGCCCGTGAAACGACGGCAGCAGGCGCTTGCGATCGCCCATGTGCTGGGGCTCGTCGAGCAGCATCACCGAGCGGGGTCCGAGCAGCGGCTCGAGCAGCGGGTTGGCTTCGCCGGCCCCCGCGCGCAGCAGCTCCGAGTCGGTCGTGAACACCTGCTTGACGTGTTGCGGATTTGTCAGGAACACCCACGGCCGGTCACGGCGGATGCGCACTGTGAAGATCTCCCCGTAGCGCCGCGCGCATCGATCCATGAACGGGAGCGGGCGTAGTGCCCAGGACGCCGCCTGGAGCGCCGTGGGGATGCGTGGGCCGGGCGGCAATGTGTGCCTATTTCGCCGGAGTCGTTTCTCACTCACTGTATTGCCGCGCATGTTTCTCACCTCTTTCACCTCGCGCTGGACGTTTCTCTCCTACGAAGTCGCCAGTAAGCGCCGTAATTCCAGGCTGCGTTGGCATGCATGCCCGGCGTATGCGGCACGACGAACTCCATCATTTTTATTGACATAAATTAGGATAACCGAGATAGTCCGGACACATGAATCTACCCGGAGCGGGACTCCAGGCACCGGACTCCAGGCACGGGACTCGAGGCACCGACAGGAGGAGCACGTTCTACGCGCACCAGTACCTTAATCGGTGAAAGGTCCGGCCTTAAAAGCCGGCGATCCGGGTTCGAGCCCCGGCTGGTGCATGGCAATGCAGGTCAGTTCCCGCCCCATGACCACGAACGTCTTCGACTACTTTGAGGATCTCCCGACGCGTGAAGGGGCGCCGGCTCCGTGGGCGGCCCGCGCGCCGCGACGGCCGCGGCGCGACTGCGACCTGAAGCTCTTCCCGCGCTCGCCGCGATGGCAGGACGACGCAGAGTCGCTGGCGGCGCTCGAGCAGCTTTCCTCCGAGCCGTGGGCCGGCGCCGTCGAGCGCGACGGCGACGGGGTGCGCGTGCGCCTGTCCGACGGCTGGATCGAGCTGGCGGGCGCCGCCCTGGAGGCCGGCGGCAGCGCCGAGTCGCCGCTGTCCGATCTAGCCGAGGATCATGCCTTCTCGCTGCAGTTCTGGGATGCCAACGCGACAAAGGCGCTGCACATCGGGCACCTGCGCAACCTTGCGATCGGCAATGCGCTGGCCGCGGCACTCGCACAGGCCGGCGCGCAGGTCGAGCGCCGCAGCCGCATCTCCGACATGGGTCGCGCGATGGGCGAGGCGATGGCGGGCGTCAAGCAGAGCGGCCGCCACGCCCAGGCGTGGTCGGACGGCGACGAGAAGAGCGACCACTTCGTCGGCGCCTGCTACGCGGACTACGTCGCGGCTGGTGGCGCCGCGGGCGGAGCGGCGGGCGGCGTGATCGCCGGGGGCGGGATCGAGCAGGCGGAGGACTCGCTCTCGCGCGAGGTGCAAGTGCACGACGACGACGCCGATGAGCTGATCAAGCGCGTGCTGTGCGGCGAACGCGAGGCGCTCGAGCTGTGGTACAAGACGCGCGCCTGGGTGATCGCCGGGCAGCGCAAGACGCTCGCCCATCTCGGCATCGCCTTCGACAGGGTGTTCTTCGAGTCCGACTTCCTCGCCGAGACCGCCGAGCTGGCCGAGAACGGCCTGCGCGACGGCGTGCTCAAGCGCCGTAGCGATGGGGTGGTCGTGTACGTCACGGGCTTCGAGGAGCTCGAGGAACTTCCGCTCGTGCGCGCCGACGGCCTCTCCACGCAGCACATGCGCTCGCTGACGTATGCGCTGACCGCGCCCGAACTCGAGGGCATGACCTCGCTGCAGGTGACCGGGTCGGAGTGGGTCTCGCACGTGACGAGCATCCGCAAGCTCGCCGGTGAGCTGCGGCCGGAGCTGAACGGCGGCTTCCATCCCAGCCGCAGCATCTTCCACGGCATGGTCTCCAGCGAGCAGCGCGCGCTCACCTCGAGCGCCGGCGCGCTGCTGATCGACGAGCTGATCGAATGGATCGACGCCGAGATCGACGGCGATCCCGCGCGGCGCGAGCTGCGCCGCGCCCACCCCCATCCCGAACGCGTGGCCGCACAGCTCGCGCTCGGGTTCTTCCTGCCGCACCCGGTCACGCCGGACATGGACTTCGAGCCCGCCAAGCTGCTGTCCGCGGAGGAGAGCCTCGGCTGGGATCTCGCGCGGGCGCGCGTGCAGCCCAGCGATGCTCGCTCGCCTGGCGGCCGACCCGCGGACGACCCCGACTACCGCTTCTCCGTCGTGCAGTCCGAGCTCTATCGCCGATACCTGCGGCTGGCCGTCGAGCGGCTCGACGTCCGTCCCCTGGCGTTCTACGCCAAGCACCTGGCGCACTGGCACCTCGAACGCGAGCGCGGCGAACACGTAAAGCGCGTCGTGCACACGCTGCTCGAGCGCAGCGCGCGCGGCCTCGGGCTGGAGTCGGCGCCTTGAGCACGCTGCTGGTCGACAACTACGACTCCTACACGTACAACGTCTTCCACCTGCTCGCGGCCGTCTCCGGCGACGAGCCACTCGTCGTGCACAACGACATGGTCTCCTGGAAGGCGCTGTCGCGCTGGGACTTCGACGCGATCGTCCTGTCGCCCGGCCCGGGCCATCCCAAGCGCTGGCACGACTTCGGCGTGTGCGCCGACATCCTGCGCCACAGCGAAGTGCCGGTGCTCGGCATCTGCCTCGGCCACCAGGGTCTCGGCGACGTGCTCAGCGCGACGGTCGCCACAGCGCCGACGGCGATGCACGGGCGCCTCAGCCGCGTGTGCCACGACAACAGCGGCCTGTTCGCTCGCCTCCCGCAGGAGTTCTCCGTCGTGCGCTACCACTCGCTCGCCGTCACCGGACCGCTCGGGCCCGAAGGTCGCGTGAGCGCCTGGACCGACGACGGCGTGGTGATGGGCATCGAACACCGCCGCCGGCCGCTGTGGGGAGTGCAGTTTCATCCGGAGTCTGTGGCCACCGAGCACGGCCGCGCGATCGTCGAGAACTTCTACGAGGAGGTGGGCCGTCAAAGGCGCCCGCGCGCGCCTCGCGCGCACGTCCCCGAGACTCACGTACCGGACACGAACGCCGCGCGCCCGACCGAGCGCACGCGAGGCAAGTGCGACTCGGGCGAGTCGGGCCTCGAGCTGCGCGTGCGCTCGGTCGCCGGCGAACCGTCCACCGAGCCGCTGTTCGAGCGGCTGTTCGGCGGCGCCGAGCACGCCTTCTGGCTCGACAGCGCGGACGCGCCGACGCCGCTCGCACAGTGCTCCTACCTGGGCACGAGCGCGGGCCCAGATCGTCGCGTGCTCGAATACGACGTCGTCAACGGTGTCGTGACGGCGCATGGCGCCGACGCGAGCACGGTCGAGCGGGCCTCGATCTTCGATGTGCTCGATCGCGCGCTGGCGGAGCGCGCGATCGAGCCGCCAAGCGACGCACCCCGCGGCCTGCTGGGCGGCTTCGTCGGCTACATCGGCTACGAGTGCAAGGCGGACTGCGGCTCGCCCAACGTGCACCGCTCCGACGTGCCCGACGCCGTGCTGATGCTCGCCAACCGCGTCGTGGCCGTCGACCACGTAGCGCATCGCACCGATCTGCTGGCGATCTGCACGGAGGGCGATGCGGAGGCCGAGCGGTGGCTCGATGAGGCCGAGGCCGTCGTCCGGGAGCTGCTCGCGGCTCCGCAGCCGGAGGCGCCGGACCGACACGCGCTAGGGATCGCGACCTGCGACGAGCCGCCTCATCGGCCCGTCAGCTTCCGCTGCGGTCGCGGCCGCGAGCAGTACCTTGCCGACATCCTCCGCTGCCAGGCCGCGCTGGCCGCCGGCGAGTCCTACGAGGTGTGCCTGACCGACCAGATCCACACGGACTCCAGCCCGGAGCCGTTCGAACTGTACCGCCGGCTGCGACGCATCAACCCGGCGCCGTTCGGCGCCTACCTGAAGCTCGGCGAGCTCGCGGTCCTCAGCTCCTCGCCGGAGCGCTTCCTGTCGGTCGACCGCGAGCGACGCGTGCAGGCACGCCCGATCAAGGGCACGACGCCGCGCTCGGCCGATCCGGCGCGCGACGAAGAGCTTCGCGAGGGGCTGCTGAGCGACGAGAAGACATTCGCCGAGCACCTGATGATCGTCGACCTGCTGCGCAACGACCTGGGGCGCGTCTGCGAGGTCGACAGCGTACGCGTGCCGCACTTCATGACCGTCGAGCCCTACGCCACCGTCCACCAGCTCATCTCGACGGTCACGGGCGTGCTCGAAGGCGCGCGCACGCCGGTCCAGTGCGTGCGCACGTGCTTCCCGGGCGGCTCGATGACCGGCGCACCGAAGCTACGCACGATGGGCATCATCGACGACATCGAGCGCGAGGCGCGCGGCGTGTACTCGGGCGCGCTCGGCTACTTCGGCCTCGACGGCAGCGTCGATTTGAGCATCGTGATCCGCACGATCGTCATGCGGCCGGGCGCCACGACGATCGGCGCCGGCGGGGCGATCGTCATGCAGTCCGACCCCGAGGAGGAGTTCGACGAGATCCTGCTGAAGGCGCGCGCGCCGATGGCCACGATCGCGCAGGCCGTCACGGGCAGCGACTCGCCCGACGCGTGGAACGTCGAGCTCGAGCCGGCCGCGACGATCGCGCAGGCGGCGTGACACACCCGTCATGAGCGAGCTGACCCCGATCGGCGAACAGGCGCAGCCCGCGGCGGCTGAGGCAGCTGCCGAGACGGCCACGAGCTGGCACGTGCGCACCGCCCGCGGAGACGACGTCCCCGCGGTGGTTGGAGCCATAGAAGAGCTGCTGCTCGAGCTCGGCGGCAAGCCGGCGGGCACGCGGGCGCTGGAGGAGGCGACGCGTGAGCTGCTCGCCGATCGCGACGCGGGCGCGCTGCTCGTCGCGCAGGCCAACCACGCGATCATCGGCGTGCTCGGCGCGAGCTGGCAGACGGCGATTCACGCAGCGGGCCGTTACGCGCTGATCCAGGAG
>DATHGU010000235.1:0-2933 GCA_035317495.1 Solirubrobacteraceae bacterium | reverse complement strand
CGGTTGGCACCGGTGACAGCTCCTCGATGCACGCGAAACAGCTCTCCCAGTTGGATGTGTCCCGCTGGTGCCTTGCGGGCGGTGCGGAGCAGCGGCGTCCAGCGTCGAGCGTCGGCCAGTCGCTCTCGTCTCACTGGTTGTCCTCCCTCGAGCTTGCCCAGATCGCGACTTGACTTGACACGACGTAGCCTCAGCGCCGATGGCCTCGATCCGACCTCAAAACAGGTGATGGCCCCCGTGACTTGAACATCCTCAAATGGTTCCGCCTCGGGGGCGATCACATGGATTGCTTGTCCACCGAGGCCGTCGAGCAAGAGGTCTCGAACGATTGATCCATAGTTCACGTCGAGCCACTCGGACGAAGTGATGAATGCGCCGCGGTCTCCCGGCAACGCGTGCTCTGCGGTCGCCAGGAAGAAGTGGACGTGAAGGCCCGCTAGCTGGCTCGCGGACAGTGCACGTCTAGAAGCCGTGTCACTCAGCCATCGCTTCCACTTGGAGCTGATCTTGTGATGCCGCACGTATGGTGGATTGCCCAGATACAGCGTTGGACCGTTGACCCGTGCCGGCGAAAACCTTCGGTAGTCGCCGACGACGATCTGAGCACGATTCGACATCCCTGATACCGCCAGGTTTGCCCGAGCGACGATCGCAGCCACCGGATCGAGCTCGACGGCAACGATCGATGCGCCAGGGAAGCGCCGCCCTGCCGCGAGCGCAAAGCGTGCCGAGCCAGACCCAGGGTCGACGATCTGCGCCGGAGCTGGCCCCTGCTCCGCCCAGTCCGTCATCGCGGTCACAATGCGCTCCGGCGTATAGACGGCGCCATCGCCACGTCGAACTTCCGGAGTGCGAAGGCGACAGAAAGCCTCTCCGAGGGGATCGTCTCCGCTGCGGATGAGATTCTTCAGTGCGCGCGCCGACCTCCGTTCGAGGGGCGCGCTTGTGAGTCGCAACTCGCTCGGAGAGAGCATGCCGACCCTTTCCGCGCCGAGCTCAATAGCTGCCCCTACGAGGCGCGGAAGCGAGTCCAAGTGAGGGATCGGGGATGCAGGCGCCATCTCATCGAGCCTAGAGGTCCGCCCCGACGGTGACCAGATCCTCGAGGCCCACGGACCCGGCAACCGTGTGGCTATCCGCGGGCCCGGCTCACAGCCGCCACGACCTCGTCCGCCTGCTCGCGGCTCAGCACGGGGCTCATAGGAATCGCCAGGTGCGTGCGGGCCGCGTGCTCGGTGCCCGGCAGCTCGCGTCCGGCGCCCCACTCGCGCATCGGCGACTGCCGGTGCACGGGCGTGCGGTAGTACGGCTTGTGGCCCACGCCGACGGCGCCGAGGGCCGCTTCCAGGCGCTCCACATGGGGGTGGCTGACGACGTACAGGTGCCAGGCCGGAGAGGCGCCGGGCACGGGCTGGGGAAGGCCGACCAGCTCGCCGAGCCCCGCCTGCTCGTAGTGCTCGCCGGCCCGGCGCCGGCCCTCGGCCCACTGCTCGAGGTGCGGCAGCTGCACGCGCAGGATTGCCGCTTGCAGCTCGTCCAGGCGCGAGTTGTAGCCGAGCTGCTCGTAGTCGACCTTGTCGCGCGAGCCGTGGAAGCGCAGGATGCGCGCCTGCTCGGCGATGCGCTCGTCGGAGGTCAGGACCATGCCTCCGTCGCCGAACGCGCCGAGGTTCTTCGAGGGGTAGAAGGAGATCGTCGAGGCCGTGCCGAGCCCTCCCGCGCGGCCCACGGCCGAGTCCGAGCCGACGGCCTGCGCGGCGTCCTCGAGCACGGGCACGCCGAGCGCCTCGATCTCCGCGACCGGGGCGACGTTGCCGAACAGGTGCACGGCGATGACGGCCCTCGTGCGCGGGGTCAGCGCGGCGCGCACGGTGTCGGCGGTCACGCAGTACGTGGCCGGGTCGATGTCGCAGAACACCGGCCTCGCGCCCGTTGGCGGGATCGCCTCGGCGGAGGCGTAGAAGGTGAAGGACGGCACGACCACCTCGTCGCCCGGGCCGACGCCCATCGCGCGTAGGGCGATCGTGATCGCGTCCGTGCCGTTCGCCACGCCCACGCCGTGGGCGGCGCCGGTGAAGGCGGCGAGCTCCTGCTCGAACGCCTGCACCTCGGGGCCGAGGATGAAGCGCTCGGAGTCGAGCACCCGGTCGATCGCCGCGCGCAGCTCGTCGCGCAGCGGGGCGAGCGTCGAGGAGGTGTCGAAAAGCGGGACCGCCATCAGCGGTCAGCGCGGCTTCAGCAGCTCGAGGTCGGCGCGCGTCATCAGGCGGATCAGCTCCTCGAACGACGTCTGCGGCTTCCAGCCGAGGTCGCGGTCTGCCTTCGAGGGATCGCCGATCAGGTGGTCGACCTCGGCCGGCCTGACGAACGCCGGGTCGATCGTCACGTACCGCTCGAAGCCGCCCAGGCCGGCCTCGTCGAAGGCCACCTCGCAGCACTCGCGCACGGAGTGCGCCTCGCCGGTCGCGATCACGTAGTCCTCGGGTTTGTCCTGCTGGAGCATCAGCCACATCGCCTCGACGTAGTCCTTGGCGTAGCCCCAGTCGCGTTCGGCGTCGAGGTTGCCGAGGCGCAGCTCGTTGGTCAACCCATGCCTGATCGCGGCGGCGTGCCACGTGATCTTGCGCGTTACGAACTCCAGCCCCCGGCGACTCGACTCGTGGTTGAAAAGTATCCCCGACGTCGCGTGCAGGTCGTAGGACTCGCGGTAGTTGATCGTGATGAAGTGACCGTAGGCCTTGGCCACGCCGTAGGGCGAGCGGGGGTAGAACGGAGTTGTCTCGGTCTGGGGAACCTCGAGCACCTTGCCGAACATCTCGCTGGAGGAGGCCTGGTAGAAGCGCGCCTCGGGGCATACTTCGCGCATCGCCTCGAGCATGCGCGTGACGCCCGTGCCCGTGAACTCCGCGGTCAGCGTCGGTTGGATCCAGGAG
>DATHGU010000234.1:0-9072 GCA_035317495.1 Solirubrobacteraceae bacterium | reverse complement strand
ATCTTCCTCGAAGGGAACTGGTTCGTCGAACTGCAGCCCGGGAGCCCGTCCGCCAAGGCGCTCTCCTCGGGCTCGACACTGCCGATCACGCAGGCGTCGGATCCGGTGCAGCTCGACCAGGTGCTCGACGCGCTCAACACCGACACGCGCAAAAACCTGCAGGACTTCCTGATCGGCTATGGAGACGGGCTGACGCGCAAGCCGAGCCCCGCCGACAACGCCGAACAGGACCCGATCGTGCACGGGCTGAACGCGTCCCAGGCCCTCAACGACACCTACCGTCGCGCACCGGCGGCCGAGCGCGGCGGCGCGGTCATCAACCAAGCGCTCGGCGGGACCGAACCGCATGACCTCTCCAAGCTGGTGCGGAGCATCGGCAAAGTGACCGCGGCGCTGAACGTTCACGAGCAGCAGCTCGGCGAACTGATCGGCAACTTCAACAGCTTCTTCCACTCCTTCGCGGCGCAGTCCTCGAGCCTGCGCGCGACGGTCGCCGTGCTGCCGAGCTCGCTGAGACAGATCAACGCCGGCCTGCGCGAACTTGACGCCTCGTTCCCCGCCACGCGCACGTTCGCGCACGACATCCTGCCGGGCGTGAAAAACACGGCGGCGACCGTCAGGGCGACGCTGCCGTGGATCGAACAGGTCGAAGCCTCGCTCGCCCCGACCGAGCTCGGCGGCGTCGCCAAAGGCCTGGTCGCCGCGACCCCGCAGCTGGCGAGCCTGTTCAACGAACAGACGCCCTTCTACAAACAGACGGAACTGTTCAACAAGTGCCTGACGAAAGTGCTCTTCCCGGCAGGCAACACGAAGCTGCAGGACGGTGCCGCGACGTCCGGCGTCGAGGACTACAAGGAGTTCTGGTACGCGATGACGGGCCTCGCAGGCATCGGACAGAGCTTCGACGGCAACGGCACGATGACGCACTTCCTGCTCGGCAGCGGCGGCCCGACGATCCGCTCGGCCCCGGCCTCGGTGCAGGGCACGAGCATCAAAGGCCTGCGGCTGCTCGCGCGCGCGTCGCTGCCGCCGCAGGGCACGCGCCCGGCCTTCCCCGCCAGCGAGCCCGCATACAAGCCGCTCGTGCCCTGCTACAAGCAGGCGGTGCCCGACTTCAACGGCCCGCTCTCGCAGGGCCCGCCGGACGGGACGGGCTGATGGCGCCGGCCGATCACAAACACGAAGGCGGGCTGAGCGTCCGCGAGCAGATCGAGCGCTATCGCACGGCGTTCATCTCGGTCGTCACGATGGTGATCATCGCGGCGGCCGTCGGCGGCTACATCCTCGCTCACGAGAACCTCAAGCTTCCCGGCTGGGTGCCGGTGCTGGGGCGCGACTACTACACGCTGAAGGCCGAGATGCAGACCGCCCAGGCGGTCACCCCGGGCCAGGGGCAGGCGGTGACGGTCGCCGGCGCGAAGATCGGCGAAGTCAACAGCGTGGATCTGCACAACGGCTTGGCGCAGGTGACGATGAGGCTCACGCCGAAATACGCGCGGATCTACCGCGACGCGACGATGCTGCTGCGCCCCAAGACGCAGCTGCAGGACATCGCCGTGGAGGTCGATCCCGGCACGCCCTCCGCCGGGAAGCTGCCGAGCGGCTCGACGCTGCCGCTCTCGCAGACCGCGCCCAACGTGAACTTCGACGAGTTCCTCTCGGCGCTCGACGCCGAAACGCGCGCCTACCTGCAGGAGCTCCTGGCGGGGGCCGGCGAAGGCCTGAAGAACAACGGCAAGGCCCTGTCGGCGACGCTCAAGCGCTTCGACCCGACGGCCAAGGAGGTGCAGAAGATCGCCTCGGAGCTGGAAGTCCGTCACGCGAGCATCGCGCGCTCGATACACAACTTCCGCCTGCTTATGGAAGCGCTCGGTGGCAAGGACAAGCAGCTCGCGCAGCTCGTCGACGCGTCGAACGCGGTGTTCGCGACGTTCGCCAAGGAGGACCGGAACCTGCAGAGCACGCTGCACCTGCTGCCCGGCGCGCTGACGAAGACCCGCAGCGGCCTCGGAAAGCTGGCGACGGCCGCGCACGTGCTCGGCCCGACGCTGCACAAACTCCAGCCGTTCGCCAGCTCGCTCGGTCCCGCCAACGAAGCCACGCGCAAGCTCGCGCGGGCGACCACGCCGATCATCAAGAACGAGGTCCGCCCGTTCGCGCGCGAAATCCTGCCGACCATCAACATGGTCGCACCCGCCACGAAGGGCCTCAGCGAAGCCTTCCCGAAGCTCTCGACGAGCTTCGCGGTGCTGAACGAATTCTTCAACGAGCTCGCGAACAACCCGGGGGCCAAGCAGCCCGGCTTCCTGTTCTTCCTCGACTGGAGTAACCACAACCTCAACAGCGTGGTCAGCTCTGCCGACGCCCACGGCGTTCTCGGCCGCAGTCTCGTGTACTTCAACTGCAAAGTCGCTCCGCTCCTCAAAAGCATCGCCGGAGTGAACCCGAACGTGAATCTGCTCGTCGGCCTGCTCAACCCGCCCGAACGGGCGGCATGCCAGAGCGCCGGGATCCTCAAAGGCACCGCCGGAGTGCACCAAGCGACGCGGCCCAAGGCGCCCGGCTCGAAACTGCTCTCCGGCCTGACGCCGGCGTTCGGACGGCCCAAGTCGGCGAGATCGCGAGGGGGTGGCTGAGCCATGCAGAAGCGCGCGCCGACGCTCGGCAACATGCTCGTGATCATCCTGTTCGTGTTGAGCTGCTTCGGGCTGCTGCTGTTCCTGTGGGAGTCCTTCGGCGGACCGCTGCCGCTGAAGCCGAAGGGCTACCGGATGACCGTCTCGTTCCCGAAATCGCTCGCGCTGGCCGAACAGTCGGACGTGCGCATCAGCGGCGTCAACGTCGGTCGTGTCGTGTCCGTCAAGCTCGGGCACGCCGGGCGCACGCGCGCAGAAATCGAAGTCTCCCAGAAATACGCGCCGATCCGCGCGAACATGCACGCGATCCTCCGCCAGAAGACGCTGCTCGGCGAGACCTACGTACAGCTGATCCCGCAGGGTGGCGGGTACAGCGGACCGTTCCTGCCCGACAAAGGGCAGTTGGCCGACAGCCAGGTCGAACCGTCGGTCACGCTCGATGGCATCCTGTCGGCCTTCGACCCGAAGACGCGTCGCGCTTTCCAGATCTGGCAGCAATCCGTCGCCGAAGGGATCGGTGGGCGCGGCGAACAGGTCAATGCCGCCTTCGCGAGCCTCGAACCGTTCGTCGAACACGCTAACTCGCTGGTCGGCGTGCTCGCCTCTCAGGAAGGCGCGGTGCGCGCGCTCGTGCACAACACGGGCGTCGTGTTCAACGCGCTCGCCAGCCGCGACCACCAGCTCGAAGGCCTGATCGTCAACGGCGAGCGCACCTTCCACGCCGCCGCCGAAGGCAGCCAGGCGTTCGCCAACGCCTTCCGCGCGCTGCCCACCTTCGAGAGCCGCTCGCGCGTGGCGCTCAAAGAAATCGACCGCTTCGCGACCGACGCCAGCCCGTTCCTCGACGAATTCCGCACGGTCGAGCGCAAGCTCTCGCCGCTGCTGAGCGCCGCGAAGCCCTTTGCTCCGCAGTTCGACAGCTTCCTTACGTCCGTCGGGCCGCTGACGAAGGCCGCCAAGAAGGGCCTGCCGGACGTCGGCAAGACGCTCGACTTCACTACCGCACAGCTCGAAAACCTTCGGCCGGTGCTGCACAACCTCGATCCGTTCCTGCAGTACCTGGGCGAATACGTGCCCGAGCTGCAGGCGTTCTTCGCGAACTTCACGGCCGCCACCCAGGCGCATGCCACGAATGCCAACATCCCAACCGGACCGGCGCTTCACTACTTGCGCTCGATGCAGGTGCTCGGCCCGGAGAGCCTCTCGGTCTACTCACAGCGGATCGGCACGGACCGCTCGAACCCCTACTTCAAGCCAGGCGCCTTCCGCTCGCTGGGCAACCTGCAGGTGTTCAGCAGCAGCTCGTGCGCCAACTCCGCTCCCTCGGTCAGCGGGCCACCAAACGAAACGATTCCGCAGAGCCTGATCGACCAGTTGATCGAATTCCAAGTTGCCAACACACCGGAAACGCCGAACGCGATCCCGGCGCCCGCCTGCAACCAGCAGGGCCCGTTCACGTTCAACGGCCAGACGAGCCAGTTCCCACACGTCCTCTACGGAGGGAAACGATGAGCGACGACTACGAGTACCACTCCAGCGATCTCGACCTCTCGGGTGACCCGGCCCAGGGCGACTGGTCGATCCGCTGCACCAACGTGCACAAGCGCCTGGGGGGCGTGTCGGTCCTGAACGGGCTGACCGTCGCGATCCCCGACGACAAAATCACCGTCGTGCTCGGACCCTCGGGCACCGGCAAGAGCGTGCTGATCAAGCACGTGATCGGGCTGATGTTCCCGGATTCGGGCGACGTCGTCGTGCACGGGCAGTCGGTGCCGAGCCTGACGATGCCCAAGCTGCTGGCTCTGCGCCAGAAGATCGGCGTGCTGTTCCAGGACGGCGCGCTGTTCGGTTCGATGTCGGTGTTCGACAACGTCGCCTTCCCGCTGCGCCAACACACCGACGCCAGCGAGGCGCACATCGCCAAAGTGGTCACCGAGCGCCTGACCGACGTGGGATTGGCCGACGCGGTGGACGATGCGCCCTCGCAGCTCTCCGGCGGGATGCGCAAGCGCGCCGGGTTCGCGCGCGCGCTCGTGATGGAACCGGACGTCGTGATCTTCGACGAGCCCGACTCGGGGCTCGACCCGGTGCGCACGGCGCTGCTCTGCGATCTGATCCAGGAGATGCACTCCATCCATGGAGGTACCTATGTCGTCGTCACCCACAACATCGCCTCTGCGCGGCAGATCGGCGAGTACATCGCGCTGCTGTGGAGGGGGCGGATCGTCGAGGCGGGCGACGCCGAGCGGATGTTCTCCTCGGAGAACCCCTTCGTGCGCCAGTTCCTCAGCGGATCGGCCGAGGGCCCGCTGACGATGGACTGAGCGTCGGCGATGCACTGAGCGCCGGCGACTCGGGCCATTGGGCTGCGCGCTTGCCGGTCCCGACGGCATTCGTCTTTGCCATATGCGAACATATGTTCGCATGGTCGTGTGCATTCATCTACCCCGGTTCGAGCTGGCGCTGCCCGCCGGAGGGGCGCAGGCGCTCGTCGGACGCGCGCTGGCAGTAGCGCCGCTGATCGGTTCAGAGCAACGCCTGGGGGAAGTCTCCGGCGCTGCCGAGGCACGTGGCGTGAGTCGGGGAATGGCACTCGGCGAGGCGCTCGCCCGCTGCCCCGACCTGGTCCTCGTGCCCGCCGATCCCGTGGGGGTGGAGGAGGCCTGGGAGTCCACGATCCGCTCGCTGGAATCGATCGGCGCGGCGGTCGAGCCGGCACGCCCTGGTCTGGCCTACTTCGAGACTGGCCCCCTGCGCGCCCTGCACGGCACGGACGCCGCCGTGATCGCCGCCGTGCGGCGTGCCGGACGACCGCCGGGGGGGCACATGCGCATCGGGGCGGGGCCGACGCGCTTCTGCGCGCTGGCTGCCGCCCTGGCGGTGCGCTCGCGCCGCCCGCTGGTGCTCGACGGGCGGGACGCCATCCGCTGGCTCGCCGGCCGGCCGGTCGGGCTGCTCGGCTTCCGTGCGGAGACCGAGGAGCTGCTCGAGCCGCTCGCGCGCCTCGGCGTGCGCACGCTCGGAGAGCTGGCGCGGCTGGGGCGCCCCGCGCTTGCCGACCGCTTCGGGGGGGCGGGCATGTGCGCCCATCGGCTCGCCTGTGGTATGGACACCCCGTTGCGTGTGCGCCGCCTGGAGGAGCGCCTGGAGGAGACCATGAACGTCGGTGACACGAGCTCCGGCCCGGCGCTCGAGCGCGTGCTCGGCGTGCTCGTGGACCGGCTGATGGCGCGCCGCGAGCGCCGTGGACGCACGCTGCGCGCGGTCACGCTCTCCGCACGCCTGCTCGCGGGGGGCGGCTGGCGCGAGCGCGTGGTCTTCCGCCAGGCGCTGTCGGATCGCGAGCGCATCTCCTTGGCGCTTTCCGTGCGCCTGCTCCTGCTGCCGGCCCCGGCCGCCACGCTGGGGCTGGCCGTCGAGCGCTTCGGCCCCCCGGCGGGTGAGCAGGGAGCGCTGTTGGGAGAAGGCCACTCGGCGCGCGCCGAGCGCCTGCGCGAGGCTGTCGCCCAGATGCGCGCCGTGGCGGGGGATGACGCCGCGCTGCGGGTCGTTTGCGTGGATCCCAACTCGCGCGTGCCGGAGCGGCGGGTCATGCTCACTCCTCTCCCGGGCTGATGGCCGGCGCCCCGAGGACTCTGCTGAACCTTCCCCGCCCGGCGCTGGTACGCACGGATGCGGGAGGCGTTCCGCTGCAGGTGGATGGTCGACCGATCGAGCTGGTGCGGGAGTCGTGGCTGGTGGAGGACCGCTGGTGGACGGCGCAGCCGCTGCGACGCCGCTACTGGGAGGTGGTGACCACGGACGGGCGCAACCTCGTCGCCTTCCACGATCTGGCCGCGGGCGATCGCCGCGAGCACCCTGGCGGCTGGTTCGTCCAGAGGCCGTGAGACAGGCGTGAAGGCCGGCGGGGAACCCTGAGATGGCGCCTACACCGCCGTACGTGGAGCTTCACTGCCATTCGGCCTACTCGTTCCTGGACGGTGTCTCGCTGCCGCAGGAGCTGGCGCAGCGCGCGAGCGAGCTCGGCCACGTGGCGCTGGCGCTGACCGACCACAATTCGGTCTCGGGCTCGATGGAGCTGGCTCAAGCCGCAAGCGATCACGGGATACAGACGATTCACGGCGCCGAGATCGATCTCGACGACGGGCGTCACATCACGCTGCTCGTGCGCGACGGGCGCGGCTGGCGAAACCTCTGCCGGATCATCACGCTGGCGCATGCGCACACTCGCGATGGGGGGCATCGGCGCGAGCTCGCCGATCCATCCGTCGATCTGCAGGCGGTGCTCGATCACGCCGAGGGCCTCTTCTGCCTGACCGGCTGCGCCGGACGATCGGCGATCGCGACCGATCGGTCGGCGAGCGGCGCCGGCCCACCGATCGGAGATCGGCCAGCGGCCCGGTCGAGATCGGCCGGCGTCCGCGACGAGCCGACGGCTCGGCGGCTGCTCGATGCGTTCGGCACCGAGGGCCTGCGCGTGGAGCTCCAGCGTCCCTACGCGCGCCACGATCGTGCCCGCAACCGAGCCCTGGCGGCGTTCGCCCGGCGGCTGGGAGTGGCGTGCGTGGCAACCGGCGACGTGCACGCGCACGCGTGCTGCAGGGCCGAGCTGCAGGACGCGTTCGTGGCGCTGCGCAACCACGCCACGCTCGACGCCTGCGAGCCGTTGCGCCGCGGCAACAACAGCCACGTGATGACCACGCCGCGAGCGATGTCCAGCCGTTTCTGCGACCACCCGCAGGCGGTCACTGAGACGCTGCTGCTCGCCGAGCAGCTGACATTCAAGCTCGAGCAGGATCTCGGCTACCGCTATCCCGGCGCCGAGGATGCGAGCGCCGGACGGCGCTTGGCGGAGCTGTGCGGCGCGCGCCTGGAGGAACGCTATGGAGCGCCTGCCGGCCGCGCCGAGGCGCAGGCACGCCTCACGCAGGAGCTGAACGTGATCGACAGGCTGGGGCTGGCGGGCTTCTTCCTGCTGCACCACGACATGCTGGAGCTCGCCCGCGAGGTCGCCGTGGAAGTGCGCGGAGGGGAATCGGTGCGTGCCTTGCTGGCCCCCGGCCGTGGGCGCGGATCGTCGGTCTCCTCGCTCGTCTGCTACCTGATCGGGCTCTCGCATATCGATCCGATCGCCAACAGGCTGACGCTCGGGCGCTTCCTGCACGAGGACCTGCGCGGGCTGCCCGACATCGACCTCGACTTCCCGCGCGACATCCGCGAGGTGCTGATCCCGCGCGTGCACGATCGATACGGGCGCGACCGTGCGGCGCTCGTCGCGGCCTTCCCGACCTTTCGCGCACGTGGAGCGATACGCGAGCTGGGTAAGGTCCTCGGCCTACCGGCCGGCGAGATCGAGCGCGTGGCCCGTGGCGCCGAGCGGTATGGGTCGGGCGCCGAGCACGACCTGGCCACCGGCGCCGCAGCGACCGGTGGGGAGGCGAGCGGCGAGCCGGTCCGCTCGGAGCGCTGGCGCTGGCTGGCACGGCTCCTCGACGAGGCGTACGGGCTGCCCCGTCACCTCTCCCAGCACTCGGGCGGGATGATCATCGCGACCAGGCCGCTGATCGACTGCTGCCCGGTCGTGCCGGCGGCGATGGAGGGCAGGCAGATGGTGCAGTGGGACAAGGACTCCTGCGCGGATGCCGGCTTTCTGAAGATCGACCTGCTCGGGCTGGGGATGCTCTCGGCGGTGGAGCGCTGCGTGGAGGAAGTGGCGCGCGTGCGAGGCGAGCGCATCGATTTGTCTCGCATCCCGTTCGACGATTCACGGACCTTCGCGGCGATTCGCGAGGCGGACACGGTCGGCGTATTTCAGATCGAGAGCCGCGCGCAGATGCAATCGTTGCGGCGGACGCGGCCGGCGAGCCTCGAGGACCTGACGATCCAGGTCGCGATCATCCGGCCGGGGCCGATCCAGGGCGGCGCCGTCAACCCCTACATCGAGCGCCGCCGGCGGCTGCGCGAAGACCCCGCGTATGAGATCCCCTACGAGCATCCAACGCTGAAGCCGGTCCTGAAGGACACACTCGGCACGATCATCTTCCAGGATCAGGTGATGGAAGTGGCGGAAGCCTTCGCCGGCTTCACACCCGGCGAGGCCGACGGGCTGCGCCGCGCGATGAGTCGAAAGCGCTCGTTGCAGGTGCTCCAGCGTCACCGCGAGCGCTTTATCGAGGGCGCCGTGCGCCAAGGGGACGTCGAGCGGGGGGTGGCAGAGCGCGTGTGGCAGATGGTCGAGGGCTTCGCCGGCTTCGGCTTCCCCAAGGCGCACAGCGCCGCGTTCGGCCTGCTGGCCTACCAGTCGACATGGCTGCGCGTCCACTACGGCCCGGAGTTCCTGTGCGCGCTGCTGAACGAGCAGCCGATGGGCTTCTACGCCCCCGACAGCCTCGTGCACGAGGCCGAGCAGCGGGGGATCGCGATGCTGCGACTGGAC